>RGER01000382.1 GCA_009917815.1 Actinomycetota bacterium | reverse complement strand
CCACTCATACTTCACGTTTGAGTACTGATCTGGGCGATCGAGCTTGCACTCAACGGTCGTCCCTACCGAAGGAGCCAGAGAGCCGTCGTAGCCCACGAGGGTGACATAGGGAGAAGGTGTGCTGATCCGGGGCACCGAAACATAGACCCATGCAGAAGAGATACCGCCCGCATTGAGCGCTTGCGCGCGGCAGAAGATTCCCCGTGATTGCGCAGCCAGAATCGTCTCTTTATCTAACGTGATCGAAGTGCCCGTTGCCGCTGCACCTGTCTCATCCTTAATCGCCACTTCGTTGCGCGGGGTTCCGTCGTAGTTGATGTCCGCTACAAACCAGGTCTTCTTCTCTGCCTCAACCGCGTCAGCCCACTTGGTGCCAGCACACGAGATGGCCTGCCCTACCTTCGGAATATCGCCAGAGGTAATGCCAGAGATAGTGGGCTTGGTAGCGATGAGTGGCGCACGCGGAATTAACTTGGTGGCCCGCGCCTTCTCCTCACCATTCTTATTGGTTCCAGTGACGATACATTCAAAGAATTGCCCTGCATCGGCCTGAGTCACGACGATATTGGGGGTGCTCTGACCGGCAATACGCGAAGGTGAAGCCCATTCAATAGAGGTGGAGTCGGTCTCTTCAGACCAGAGACCTTTATCGCAGACGAGAGTGGCGCCCACGCGAGCGTCGCCTTGAATCACTGGTGATTGCACAGCTTCTGGAATCAAACGTCCGTAGACACTCCGGCGCACGAGAGCAGTGCCCGCCTTGATATCTGCCAAGTAGTAACTGACGCGAGTAAAGATGGTGGGCTTGCCGCGATCGCAACCCGAGGCAGATCCCCAGCTGGTAAGACCAGCAAGTACGGTCTTGCTGCCAACCTTTGTGGTGAGTGGACCACCGGAATCACCATGACATCCACCGGCGTATAAACGTTCGGACTTGATGTACTTACCACTTGCCAGCATCGTCGCCTTATTAAAGAGACGACCGTAAACTTTTGAGGCTGCTAAATCCTGATTATCAAGAGTGGCTGCGCGTAAGAATTTCGCAACGTTGGCATCTTGATCTTCGCCCCAACCAAGAATGCGGAAAGTCTTTGACGCCGTGACTTTCGCGATCTCTGCCGAAGTGGGAAGTGGAATAGGCGTGACATCTTCTACCGGAGTGCGCAAGCGAAGTAGACCAAGATCGTTCTGACCGGTCTTCGTGCTATACCTCGAGTGGCGCCAGACTCCGGAGACTTTTCGAAGTGGTTCATCTGATTCAAGAGTGTCGGACTTCAGGCGCACCCAGTAGAAGCCTTTATCAAAGGTGCAGTGCGCGG
>RGER01000381.1 GCA_009917815.1 Actinomycetota bacterium | reverse complement strand
ATTTTTGGATCATTGTCGACATGTTGCATTGGTGTATTAATTTGGCCAGGAGCCACCACGTTTACTCGAATACCGTGTGGGCCAAATTGCCGGGCAAATCCTCGTGCCAGAGAGACCACTCCACCTTTAGAGGCGACATACGAATCAGAGCCTTTCATCGGTCCAATGAGCCATGATGAGGAAGAGAAATTAATGATTCGACCAGGAATTTTCCTATCAATCATTACTTTGCCAGCAGCGCGATTGAGAAAGAAAGTTGAACGAAGATTGACATCTAGTTGCACATCCCAATCCTCTACAGTCACATCAAAGAGATCTTTCCGTCGTAGGTATGCACCAATATGCGCAAGAACAAAAATTCCGTTGTAGCGAGCGTCAACTTCGGCAACTAGTGCTTCACATCCTTTGACATCTTGTAAATCTAAAACGCGATAGATGTGATTGCCAGCAGGCATCTCTCGTTCGAGCTCTTGCAGGCCAGCCTCATCGCGAGCGGTAGCGCAAACTTTCATTCCTTCGCGGGCAAATAAAAGCGCAGTTGCGCGCCCAATTCCACTAGATGCTCCAGTGACAATCGCAACTTTCCCAGCAAGCCCCTCACCAAGCGCAAGTGAGCTCATCAGTTGAAGACTTCCGGAAAAGCAGGTTCCATATGAGCAACAGTGACCCATCCATCAGGCGCCGCCAAAATACGTTGAATGGAATTTGCCACCATATTCTTCGAGCCAATTTGCGAATTAATTCCGGGCTTTAAGGTAATAGTTTGGAAGACTTTGCCATCAAGCGAGAGTTCAATTTCATCTTGTGCGCTTTTGTTAATACCAGCGAGATCAACGTGGCCATAGAAATGCGAAACAAACCAGGCTTTGCCATTTACCTTCGCGGTATAGGTTTGGTTAACTCCTGCGCTCTCGCCCGCGGCAATGACAAATCGATTAGGTAAGTCAATCTCTTTATCGGTGATTAGCGGCAGCAGCTCTTTATCTATGGAATCAATCGTGATTCCCATGGCATCAGCAACGACTGTCATCGATTGCGGAAATCCAGCATGACCAAGAATCTCCTCGCGCTTTACCCGATCAGCAAAAACTTCAGGTGTAAAACCCATGCCCAGTCGGCGAAGGACTGTAGCGCCAAAGCCAGAAATATTTACAGTGCGACGGACGGCAACTGTGCAGCCACTTGGCGCTGCACCAAGGAGAGTGAGCACCAACGAATCGAAAATTAACCCTGGATTTACTCCAGTTCCTGCGATGCTGACCCCTTTTGCCTTTGCGAGGGAATCGAGTGAACCGGCGAGCGCCTTATCAACTGCCCAC
>RGER01000039.1 GCA_009917815.1 Actinomycetota bacterium | reverse complement strand
TCCGGCCTTGCGGGACATGGTGGGCGTAGCTCAGCTGGTAGAGCGCCGCGTTGTGGTCGCGGATGTCGCGGGTTCGAGTCCCGTCGCTCACCCCACCTTCTCTTTAGGTCACCACTTTATTTTTAAGTGCGCCATTTTTCGTCATTTTTGCGGCGCGCTCTCGCCTGATCGCTCCTTCTGCCGGTCGCCAAATCCCCGTATGATCGCTTCGATCGCAAAGGGGTCCAGATGCTTCAACCAGCCGAGTTCACCGACGTTCTCTACGAGGTGCGCGAGAGCGCCGCCATCATCACCATCAATCGCCCAGATCGCTACAACGCGATGCGTGGGCGCACGGTCGATGAGTTGCTCGCCGCATTCACACACGCCTGGGTCGACGCCTCGGTAGGAGCGATCATCCTGACCGGCGCTGGCGATAAGGCGTTCTGCAGCGGTGGCGATCAGAAGGAGCGCGCTGCGCTCGGCAACTACGGCCCCACGGAGACGGGCATGTTTGAGATTGAACGACTCCACCGTCTCATTCGCGGCGTACCCAAACCAGTCATCGCCGCCGTCAACGGTTTCGCAATCGGCGGCGGACATGTGCTCCACGTTCTCTGCGATATGTCACTTGCTTCCTCCAATGCACGTTTTGGCCAGACAGGTCCACGCGTAGGTTCCTTTGATGCGGGTTTTGGTACCGCGTACTTGGCACGCGTCGTCGGCGAGAAGCGGGCACGCGAAATTTGGTTCCTCTGCGATCAATACGATGCAATCACTGCCGAACGGTGGGGTCTGGTCAATCGCGTAGTCGAACCCGCAGAGCTCATGCCGCTCGCACTCGAGTGGGCTGCGAAGGTGGGTTCACTCTCACCTACTGCTCTCAAGACTTTGAAGCATTCTTTTAATGCAGATTCTGATCACATCGGCGGAATTCAATCGCTCGCATTCGATGTACTCGATCTCTTCGTCGATACCGAAGAGGCGAATGAAGGTGCGCAAGCATTTATCGAGAAGCGTTCACCCGATTTCAAGCAATTCCGCTAAGAGAGGCGCAGATGAAGAGCTACGACGCAGTCATTGTTGGTAGTGGAATCAACGCGCTCGTCGCTGGCGCCGTCCTTGCTAAAGAGGGATGGAAGGTCGCACTCTGCGAGCGCAACGATCGCCCCGGTGGCGCCATCCGTACTGAAGCCGCGACTCTTCCCGGGTACACACATGAACTTCTCTCCAGCTGGCATCCACTCTTTGTCGGCGGGCCTGCCTATGCAGAACTCGCACCGCTCCTCGAGAAGCGCGGAGTGGAGTACAAAAACACTCCCGCCCCTACAGGCGTTATTTGCAAAGAGGGCAGCGCCATTCTCTTTGCTGACGCCGCAGCCACCGCAGCAGAGTTTGATCGCCTCGGCGATAAAGCAGCCTGGGAGGGGATGCTTGGCGAATTTATGGGCAAGATCGACCTCGCCTTTGGACTCCTCGGCGCCGATCTCTGGAAGCGCAAGTCATTCAAACTTCTCCGCGATGCTCGCAAACGTTTTGGCACCCGCGGCCTCATCGGCACGGCACCGGAAATCTTGGAACCTGCAGCCCCGTGGCTTGATCGCACCTTCGCATCTGAGATTTCCAAAAGCCTCCTTGCACCCTGGGCGCTACATAACGGCCTCGGTCCCGACGACGCATCAAGCGCGTTTATTACCAAAGTAATTTCTGCAGCGGTGGCGCTCGGCGGAATGCCTGTGCCAGTCGGTGGCGGGATAGTTCTCGTCAACGCGCTGCACGGCATCATCAAAGAGAGCGGCGGCACGATCATTACCAACTTTGATGTCACCGAAATCATCACTGAAGGTGGCAAAGCGGTGGGTGTCCGGAGCGCTGGTGGCGAGGAAGTGCGCGCCGGCAAAGCAGTACTTGCAAGCGTCACCCCTCAAGCGCTCTACAACACTCTCCTTTCAGCCAAAGATGTTCCCGACAATTTCAAGACAGCCGCGAATAACTTCCGCTACGGGCGCGCAGGTTTCCAGATCCACCTCGCCCTCTCCAGTAAGCCAGAGTGGAAGCGCGATGCGCGGCTCGGTGATGTAGCCATCGTGCACATCATGGATGGCATGGATTCGCTGAGTGAATCAGTGAATGCTTCCAATCGTGGATGGCTCCCCCGTCGACCCACTATCGTCGTCGGACAACCGTGCACAATCGATCCCACACGCGCACCAGAAGGTGCCTCTATTCTCTGGATTCAACTTCAAGAAAACCCTCAAGTCATCAAGGGCGATCTCGCCGGAGAAATTAATGTGGGTGATGGAACTTGGACAGATGAGATTCGCGATGCGTATGCAGAGCGCGTCATCAATCAGATCTGCGAAGAGATTCCCAACCTGCGCTCACTCATCAAGGCGCAAATCAATCTTGGCCCAGCAGATTTAGAGCGCATGAACGTGAACTTGGTCGGCGGAGATCCCTACGCCGGCGATTGCCGCATCGATCAATACGCGGCTTGGCGACCGCTCTCTTCGGCAACGGGACATCGCACACCAGTAAAGAACCTCTGGCACATCGGTGCATCCACTCACCCTGGTCCAGGGCTGGGCGGTGGCTCGGGATTTCTCGTAGCGAGCCGCCTGTTAGGTCGCAAATAATCTGTAGCAGATAGCAAGAAATATGGGGCCGACCCGAAGGTCGACCCCATACTCTGGGAAGAACTAATTACTTAGCGTATTTCTTACTGACCAATGATTACTTACTGACCAGCGCAAGAACGCGAGTGGGGCTACCGGAGCCCTTTTCGATCTTGAGTGGTGCAGCAATAACAACAGCGCCCGTAGTTGGAAGCTTGTCGAGATTGCGAAGCTGGGTTAAGCCGTACTTATTGGCACCCATCAAGTTTGCGTGGCATGGGAATGGTGTTTCAAAACCAAATGCTTGGCCAGCATCGGTGCCCACCGTCTCTACGCCAAGGCCGAGAATGTCGGTCTCGTGTGCCAAGTAATTGGCAGCAGCGATAGAAAGACCTGGAGTATGCGGGCCGGTCTCATCCGCGTTGAGGAAGGTCTCTTGCGCGTTGCCGCGCGAAGACCAACCGGTACGGAAGAGCACCCAACCGTGTGTCGGCACTTTGCCATGCGTGGCTTCCCACTCCTTGATGTGTGTGACATCGAGCAGGAAGTCGGGGTCAGCTTGAGTGTGGGCAACGAAGTCGAGTACGACAGCAGGCCCCACGAGACGCTGAGGTGGAATCTGCGACACATCGTCGAGATCTTTTCCGGAGATCCAGTGATTAGGCGCATCGAGGTGAGTACCGGTGTGCTCGCCAGTGGAGAAGTTATTCCAATACCACCACGGGCCGCGCTCGTCGTAATTGGAAATCTCGGTGCTGGAGAACTTGGCGGTCTGACCCCAAGGCTCAGGAAGGACAAGAACTGGGGTTTCAGGGTTAAGCGGGGCTGTCAGATCAATGACAGAGATCGAGCCTGAAACGATCCCCTGGGCAAAGCTGGAAAGGTCAGCCATGTGAACTCCTCTTATGTAGTGATGTGAGTCGTAGTGCATTCTCTTGACGGTCGACAATTCGGCAACTATTCTCCAAAATGCGTCCAAATTCAAGACCCTCAGAGTATGGCTTTCGCGCGCCACTGGATAGTCGGCCAGGCGAGGCCGGAGTCTGGGCAATAGGGTTGGGGATCGGGAAGCCGGGGCGTTCGAGCCCGGTGGCGAGTGTGAAGGGGAGATCATGGCTGAGCGCTCGTTTAAGGAAGAAGTTCAGAAGCTTCGAATCCCTGCCGGGGAAGAGTTCCACGGCGAAGGAATCCTCGCCGTTACCAAAGCCCTCCTCCAATCCGGAGTCTCCTATGTCGGCGGGTATCAAGGCGCCCCCATCTCCCACCTTATGGACGTCCTGGGCGATGCCAACGAGATTTTGGCTGAGCTCGGTGTCCACTTCGAAAACAGCGCCTCAGAAGCCACCGCGGCGGCGATGCTTGCCGCCTCTGTGAATTACCCGCTCCGCGGCGCCATCACTTTCAAATCAACCGTAGGGACCAACGTCGCTTCCGACGCACTCGCAAACCTCGCCTCAGGAGGTGTGACCGGTGGTGCGCTCATCATCGTCGGTGAAGATTACGGCGAGGGCTCGAGCATCATGCAAGAGCGTTCACATGCATTTGCGATGAAATCTCAAATGTGGCTCCTCGATCCACGCCCCAATCTCACCGCCATTGTTGATTCCGTCGAGTACGGATTTGAACTTTCGGAGTATTCAAATACTCCAGTCATGCTCGAACTTCGCCTCCGTTCGTGTCATCTTCATGGCTCTTTTATTACAAAAGAAAATAAGCGCCCTGCATTCACGCGCAAAGAAGCCATGGAGAATCCGCGTCGGGATGTTAGTCGTATCGTGTTGCCGCCATCTTCTTTCTTGCACGAGCAAGAAAAGATCAATCAACGTATGCCAGCTGCAATTCAATTCATCAAGGATCGCAAGATCAACGAGATGATTTCGAATGGCAAGAAGGATTTCGGCATCATCACGCAAGGCGGGCTCTACAACACGGTCATGCGAGGCCTTCAACTCTTAGGACTTGCGGATATCTACGGCAATTCCGAGATTCCGGTCTACGTTCTCAATGTCACCTACCCGATCATCGCTGACGAAGTAGAAGAGTTCGCCAAAGATAAGCGTGCGCTCTTACTCTTCGAAGAAGGTCAACCCGATTACATCGAGCAGAACATCAACTCCATTTTGCGCAAAGCAGATGCCACCGCGAAGTTGCACGGAAAAGATGTGCTCGTCATGGCTGGCGAATACACCCCAGCCGTGGTCACAAAGGGCCTGCTCTCATTTGTGCGCATGTACGCACCACAGCTCATCACCGAGAATGATCTTCCTGGAATCGTCTTACCTCCCGACTCCCCCGAGCATCCGATGGCGATCAAGCTCACGCCACAAGAAGTGCATATGCGCCCGCCAGGTTTCTGCACGGGCTGTCCGGAGCGCCCTATCTTCTCCGCCCTCAAATTGGCAGAGCGCGAAACCGGCAAACACCATGTCAGCGCCGACATCGGATGCCACCTCTTCTCCATTCTGCCGCCCTTTGATATCGGCGCGACCACGATGGGTTACGGGCTCGGCTCGGCAGGTGCCGCCGGGTTCCAAGATGCCTCAAGCGACAAGCCAGTGCTCGCATTCATGGGCGATGGAGGCTTCTGGCATAACGGATTAACGAGTGGAGTCGGCAACGCAGTATTCAATGAGAGCAACCAAGTGCTCGTTGTCGTTGATAACGCGTATAGCGCAGCAACCGGTGGTCAAGACATTCTCTCGTCGGCTGCAGATAACCCCATTCGCTCCACGAAGCACCCAATCGAGCGCGCCGTGCGCGGCGTAGGAGTGAAGTGGGCAAAGACCGTCACTAACACTTTCAAAGTAGATGAGTTGCGCGATACCTTCATCGATGCATTGACTTCGAAGGAGCCTGGACCAAAAGTTATCGTCGCGCAATCCGAGTGCACGCTTAATCGCACACGGCGCGAACGCCCCCTCGCCGCTAAAGCCGAAAAAGAGGGTAAGCGCGTGGTTCGGGAACGTTATGGAATCGATCCTGAAACCTGCACCGGAGATCACTCCTGCATTCGCATCTCTGGTTGCCCTAGCCTCTCCATTACGGCCAACCCAGATCCACTGCGTAAAGAGCCCATAGCCACCGTGCTCTCAAGTTGTGTCGGTTGCGGGCTCTGCGGCGAGAATGCACACGCCGCCGCGCTCTGTCCGTCGTTTTATCGCACCCAAGTCATCAGTAATCCCAGCGGCTGGGATCGTTTTAAGACAACATTTCGCAATGCCTACATTTCGCGTCTGCAACGCGGCATCGAAAAGCGTTACGAAGGAATCGAGCCAGAGTTGGTAAGCGCGTAATGAGCCAACCCACCCAAGAGCGCGCCATCACCATGGCGATCCTCGCCATGGGCGGCGAGGGCGGCGGCGTTCTCGCCGATTGGATGGTGAGCCTGGGTGAGCACTCCGGCTACTGGGCGCAGACCACATCGGTTCCAGGCGTTGCTCAACGCACGGGTGCCACTATCTATTACGTAGAACTCTTCCCACGCACGCCGGGCGGCGCCGAGCCAATTCTGAGCACTATGCCAACGCCCGGAGAGGTCGACATTGTGTTGGCCTCAGAGCTCATGGAAGCCGGTCGCTCAGTGTTGCGTGGACTGGTCACACCAAAGAACACCACGCTCATTACATCCACACATCGCGTCTACAGCATGATGGAAAAAACATCGCTTGGAGATGGCCGAGTAGATTCCGATTCCATCATCGAAAATTGCATGAAAGCCGCTGCAAAATTTGTCGGTGGAGATTTTTCCAAGATCGCCGAAGAGAGCGGGAGCGTCATCAGTTCTGTACTCTTTGGTGCGTTAGCTGGTACTGGGCGCCTTCCCTTCTCGCGCCAAGAGTTCGAAGGGGCCATCGAGCGTTCCGGAGTAGGTGTGGCTCCCAGCCTCAAAGCCTTCGCCCGCGGATTCGACTACGCCGAAAAGATTCTTAAGCCAGCTCCGGCGGGTGTCCCGATTCAAATTGGTATCAAACCTGTTTCCGTAGAAGAGACAAAAGCAGTTACCGACGCCGCCATCTCGGCAGATCCCGTCGCCGCCGTAGGGGCGCGGCTCAAGAAACTGGCAGCTCACATTCGCGACACATATCCCGCCTCGGTGCGGGCAACTCTCGTCCACGGAATTAAGCGCACTACTGAATATCAAGACGTGGAGTACGCGAACGAATTCCTTGCCCGCATCGCGTCAGTGTATGAACTTGATCTAGTTCATGGTGATGGGTCTTTCCGACTCACCCAAGAAACCGCGCGTTACACCGCCCTCTGGATGACCTACGAAGACACCATACGCGTTGCTGCCATCAAGGTAAGAGCTCGTCGTTTTGATCGCATTCATAAAGAGGCGCGCGCAAAGAACGAACAAGTCGTAGGTATTATGGAATTTCTCCACCCCCAGGTTCAAGAAGTGGCAGATACGCTTCCTACCGCTCTCGGTAAGTGGGTGCTGGGTTCCAAGCCAGTGAATGCCTTAATCAACCGCATCAGTGGCGACGGCATCAAGGTCAATACCACCTCGGCATTTGGCTATACGACGCTCTACATCCTGAGTCGTCTGCGCCCAATCCGTCGACGTTCACTTCGATTCAACGAAGAACAACTCTTGATCGATGCATGGCTTACCACCGTCATGGATGTGGCGACCACGAATTACGCTTTGGCATGTGAAGTTGCGGAAACTCAGTCACTTGTGAAGGGTTATGGCGAAACCCATGCAAATGGACTAGCCAACTTTAATCTCATAATGGCAGAGCTTCCGAGAACTCTTGCTTCTGCAGATCCAGTTGCTCGCATTCGCCAACTCCGCGAAGCGGCCCTTGCAGAAGAGTCAGGCGCCAGGTTGCGCGCTCTCCTTTGAGGTAATCTGACGTTGTAAATCTGCAATATTTTCAGCTAGCGCCTTATCTAAATCAACATTTGAAAATCTCGGGTTGAAAAGTGCGAGCGCCGAATGTAAGTAGTTATCAAAATCGGCAACATCTCCATCGACATGTATGCCGGTATTGCGCTGGCGATTAGTTACTGCAAAAATCTTGAATGCGGGATCGGCCAATTCGAGTATTTGCGTCATTTTCCCAAATTCCCACTCTTTGGTGGTCTCCATGCTTGTGAAGACAACCCTGACGTTTGTGACCCAGACAGTCCCACTGTCATCAAGTGCATCTGGCTTTTTCGGGTCAAAGTATGTTGCGCTCTCTTTATAGAATCCAATCTCTTCTTCTTCTAATGCTAACCCGAAATCTGATACGAGCGAATAATTCTTATTTCTTACTGATTCAATCTTTTTTTGGATGTCCAACGACTGCGCAAGATCCCTTTTTAGGGCGTCTAATGATTCATTCGCCTCGTCAACCGCAATCTCTCGCTTACTTCTAGACTTCCGCGCGAGGAAAAGCAGAACCGCGCATCCCAAGATGAGGCAGCCGATTACAACATCCAACAACTTACCCAGACGCGACACTGGCGTGAAAAAATCGGCGACCACCCAAGTTCCCAAGGCAAGTAAAATGCACCATGCAAGCACTTTCAAAGCCGATGAAGGAGAATTCTGCTTAGTTGGGGAAGCAAATTTGGATGAGTTGAGAGGAACTCTCTTCTTCGCTCCGGCAGATGTTCGATAGCTCAGTCCAGTTCCTGGGATTCCAAGTGAAGTTGTCCTACGGCCCGTTGGCGATATGGAATACCGAGCGCCGCGAGTACCGAATGAGAATCCCACTCCATTCTTAGAAAGATTCATACGCACGCCAGGAAGAATCTTTCGCGATCTTCTGAAATATAATCCCATTGCCGCCCCTAAGCTCGCGCGCTCTTTGACTTACTTTCCGCGGTGATCACCAAAATAACACCGAGGATGACGGTTGCCGCACCGACAATCATGGGAAGAGATATCGGTTCACTCAGCACTATCGCGCCGAGTATCACGGCAATCACGGGGTTCACGTAGGCATATGTTGAGGTCATGGCTACGGGCGCATTGCCAACGAGCCAGAGGTAGGCGCTGTAGGCGATGACAGATCCAACCACCACCAAGTAACTCCATCCGAACCAGGAGAAGGCACTTGCATGAAAGAATTGCGAGAGGCTATCTCCATGAATCATGCCTACCGTGAAGAGTGATACGCCACCGGCAAACATTTGCACCGTCGTGACCATCAATGAATTCTTGGGCGTCTGGAACCGAGGCGTCATATAGGTTCCGAAAGCCCAGACTAAGTTGGCGAGAAGTACGGCCATCATCCAAAAGAGTAACTCTCCGGAAGTCACACCAGAAGGCGCCTTCACTTGGCCGGGCCTTAAGAGAAGCCCGACACCGATAAATCCGATTGCTATACCTGCCCAACTTAATTTCGTTGGGCGATCTCCTGCAATGACTCGGAAGAGTGAGATCCATAGCGGCATCGCCGCAATGATGAGCGCCACGATTCCACTGGGTACATACCGCTCTGCAAGGGAGACAGTTCCGATCCCCACTCCCAGAAGCATGCCGCCGAGCAGCGCCGTCGACCAGAATTCTCGTTTGGTGATCCGCAGCTCATGCCACCCCTGCTTCAAGCCGACCCAGAGTGCGAGAAGAGCAGATGCGATCAGGAAGCGCAGCCCCATAGCAGCCAGAGAAGGCATGGTCTTAATCGATATCGCGATCGCCAAGTAGGTCGATCCCCAAATGATGTAGACGGTCCAGAGGGAGAGCCACATCTTTGAAGAGTTGCTACGCGTGGCCATCCACCCAGCCTAGCGAGTGTGTTCGCCTACTTTGCGTGTGGACGCCAGCGAGCGGGTCGCTTAGCGACTACTTCAGCAGTACCCAAGGTGAGTCGTGGCTTTGGATCCTCTGTCCGGCCTGCAGGTGGTTTGCGACTGCCGGCACCATACTGTTTCGGCCAGCGCATACGCACGCCTTGATCGGCCGCTGCATGCAAGGTCCAATTCGGATCGAAGAGATGTGGGCGACCGAGCGCGCAGAGGTCAGCACGACCTGCAGCAAGGATCGTATTGACATCGTCCCAACTACTAATCGACCCCACGGCCATAGTTTTTACGCCAGCAAGTTGGCGAATGCGATCGGCGAACGGAGTTTGATAGGTGCGACCGTAGATGGGTTTAGCATCAGGTGTCGTCTGGCCGGAGGAGACGTCGATGACATCAGCGCCGTGCTCGGCAAAGGCCGCTGCGATGGCGACGTAATCCGCTTCGCTCAATCCGTCTGGTACCCAGTCGGTGGCCGAGATACGAACACTCATCGGTTTATCTGCCGGCCATGCGGCTCGGACGGCGTCAAAGACTTCGAGTGGGTAACGCAGACGGTTCTCGAGCGAGCCACCATACTCATCGGTGCGCTTATTAGAGATAGGAGTCAGGAACTCGGAGAGCAGGTATCCGTGAGCACAGTGCAACTCAAGCATGTCAAAGCCAGCCTCAATCGCGAGCTTTGTGGACTCCACATGTTGATCTCGCACCAGATCCATATCTGCGCGCGTCATTTCGCGAGGCACTTGGCCATCCGGTAGGTAAGGAATAGGTGATGGCGCCATGATCTCCCAATTGCCGGAGTCGAGCGCTTGATCGATCCCTTCCCACATCACCTTGGTAGAGCCCTTCCGGCCGGAGTGACCGATTTGAATGGCGATCTTCGAGGGTGTGGTGTGCACGAAATCAATGATCTCTTTCCATGCGGTGACTTGATCCCTATTCCAAAGGCCAGCACACGCGGGCGTAATTCGCCCTTCGGGTGATACGCATGTCATTTCAGTAAAGATCAAACCCGCGCCACCGAGTGCTCGAGCACCCAGGTGCACTTTATGAAAGTCGCCCGGAATCCCATCAACCGACGAGTACATATCCATCGGCGACACCACGACGCGGTTAGGAATTTCAAGGCCGCGCAATTTGAGCGGCTGGAACATCGGAACAACTTGGGTGCAATCGGCAGGAACGTTTCCGATCTTGATTTGATTCTGCAGATGCGCGGTTTCCACCCGTTTCATAAATTCTGGATCGCGCAATTCAAGATTTCCATAAGTGATGCGACGTGAACGAGTCATCATGTTGAAGGCAAACTGCAGCGGCTCTTGATGCATGTATTGGGTAATATCTTCGAACCATTCGAGAGCGGCTTGTGCAGATCGTTGCGTACTCTCAACTACCGGACGACGATCCGTGTCATAAGCCTTTAGTGCAGCTTCGACGGTGTCGTTCTCCAGAAGGCAAGCAACAAGAGAAATCGCGCCTTCCATTGCAAGCTTTGTACCCGAACCGATGGCGAAGTGAGCCGTTGCTGCAGCATCACCCAGGATTACGAGGTTCTTATGTACCCAAGTTTCGTTTCGAATCGCGGCAAAGGTGCGCCAGCGACTGTTATTTCGAAGAGCGGGTTTGCCGCCTAGGAATTCCGAAAAGATCTCTTCGCAGAGCGCAATCGACTTCTCGTCGCTCTGCCCTATGGGGAACTTCGCAGCCTCTTCATGGAATGGCTCAAAGCCGGCTCTACGCCAAATGTCTTCGTGCATCTCCACTATGAAGGTACTGCTCTTATCGTCCATGGGGTACGCGTGCGCCTGCATGACACCCCAAGGGGTCTCAACAATGAAGAATTTGAACGCTTCATACACTTCGGATGTTCCGAGCCAGATGAATTTGCACTCCCGCCAATCAACGGAGGTGCGAAATGCATCTGGAAATTTCTCTCGAATCCCGCTATTAATACCATCGCTCGAGAGAACCAAGTCGTACTCGGCCATCAATTGCTCAACGGGTGGAGCTTCTGTTTCAAAAAGCACGTTCACTCCGTGTGCAATCGCACGACGCTGCAAAATCTCTAGCAAATCAGTACGGCTCATCGCCGCAAAGCCATGGCCCCCACTCGTGATCACATCGCCCTTGAAGTGAATATCGATGTCATCCCAGTAGGCAAATTTCTTAGCCATCTCTTCATGGATCTCTGGATCTGAAAGACGAATGCCGGAGAGGGTTTGATCGCTGAAAACGACGCCAAAACCGAAGGTATCGAGCGGCTTATTGCGCTCCCAGACCGTGATCTCGTGATGCGGCTCAACCTGCTTGAGCAGGCTCGAAAAGTAGAGACCTCCCGGGCCAGCTCCGATCACGGCAATCTTCATGGCGTAGAGTCCTTCCTAGGGCGTGCTGGTCATAGCGGGAATTTGACTATCGCCAACCCTACGACAGAAGTACTGCGTGTGCCACACGTAAAATCGCTTTTTTAGGGCGTGTTCGAGGCGGGAGCAAAGATGAAACTTGCGGGACGGGTAGCGGTAGTTACAGGCGGAGCCGGTGGCTTAGGCGGGGCGATTGCCTTGGGAGCAGCCGAGGCGGGCGCAGCTGTGGCGATCTTGGATGTGAAGGGCGTCGACGAGGCAGTCGCCCACCTCCACGCTCGTGGATTCAAGGCCGCCGGACGCGTCGTTGATGTCCGCGATGGTCAGGCGGTGAAGGCCGCGATCGAGGCGCTCTCGGCCGAACTCGGTGCGATCGATACTCTGATCGCGGCTGCCGGTGGCTCCTTGGGAACCCCGCGCGATCTTGATGACATTTCCGAAGCTGACCTTGATCTCGTGCTCGACGTCAATATCAAAGGCACCTTTCACTGCGCTCGGGCAGTACTCCCCTTTATGCGCCAAGCAGGTCGAGGTGCGATCGTCACTTTCTCCTCTATCGGCGGTCGTAGCGCCAGCCCGGTGACGGGCGTGCCCTATGCAGCGGCCAAGGCCGGTCTACTCGGGCTCACTCGACGCCTCGCCAAAGAAGTGGGTGGCGAAAATATTCGTGTCAACGCGATTGCGCCTGGACTCTTTCTTACCGATCGCCTTCAAGGAATGTTCGATGCGCTCCCCGAGGCAGATCGCCGCGAAGTGCTCGATTCTATTCCACTGGGGCGTATGCCGAGCATCCAAGAGTGCGTCGATCCGGTGCTCTTTCTCGCAAGCGACGAATCTTCCTACATCACCGGTGTCGTCTTAGACGTCAACGGTGGCAGATTCATGGCAGGCTAACCCCATGAGTAAAGAAATAGCTGCGAGTTCCGGCCCGT
>RGER01000380.1 GCA_009917815.1 Actinomycetota bacterium | reverse complement strand
CAGAGCGCAATCTCAGCCCGGTATTCCAGCATCGTGGCGTACTGCGTGCTGAGCAGGACACGCGCGATCCGAAGGGCCTTGGTCATGTCTTGCGGTGATTGCGGCGCTAACTGATGTGTGCAGGTTCGGACTGTTCGAAACGTCGCTTGATGGAAAACCGTTCGCAGGCCTTTGCTTGAATTTCGATAGATCAGAATAGGGAAACGGAATAATGACTACATCACCCACTGAAGGTGCGCCCATGCCTCTTCTTCATCGGGATTGAGCCAATCATCTGCAAGTGAGGGGTCACTTAGCGCAATTCCACTTAGGGCTAAATCTTCCTCGAATTGTGGACCTACAACGAAGACTTCAAGGTCTTTCTCTAGGTGTATTGCCCTGCTAAGGTGGATGTGTCCTTCGGTCTCAGCGACAACTTCATAAAGGTTGTCCACGTCGTTCTTAAGCCCTCCCTGGCAATCTTCTTCCAGTTTAGCCAGATCGCAGTCAAACAGCCCACAATGCTTGCGACAAGCCCCTTCAAAAGGCTCACGAGGGGGCTGAGACCTTAGTCTCCCACCCATCCTTCTAACGCCGCCCATGAGTGGCAGGCAAAGAGTATTTGGGGACGAAGCAGAGACGTGATGGTGACCTGTCCACTCGAGGGGCTTGTTAGACAGTCATCTTCGCTTTGTCGGTAGCACTGACATGCAATTGCAAGCCCAACGCCGAAATCACCTTCAATACTGTTGACAGTTCAGGATTGCCAGAAGAAGATAATGACTTGTACAGACTCTCCCTACCAAGACCAGCATCGCGTGCGATTTGGCTCATACCTTTGGCTCTCGCAATATCCCCTAAGGCGGCTGCGACAAGCTGAGGATCGCCATCTTGCAGGGCAGCTTCCAAATACGCTGCGACATCCTCCACCGTGGAAAGATGTGAGGCAGGATCCCAGATTGTTGTGGTGGTTTTGGTCATTGATGCCTCCTAGAGATTGCGAGCAAGATCCTTGGCGAGTCGAATATCTTTGTGTTGTGAGCTCTTATCGCCGCCTGCGAGAAGGATGACAAGGGCATCATCTTGCTTTTTGAGATAGATCCGATAGCCGGGGCCGTAATGAATGCGCAGCTCTGTTACGCCTTCGCCGACAGGACGAGTATCGCCTAAGTTTCCCAAGGAGAGACGCCTGATCCGAATGTCGATGCGAGCCTTGGCTGTCCGGTCACGCAGGGATGCAAACCACGTGGCATAGGCAGAAGACTCTCGAATCTCGAGCATGCTTAAGTGTATCCCAAGAGATACGCGCGCGCAACCGGCTGCTTGGTCTGTCTAACGCT
>RGER01000379.1 GCA_009917815.1 Actinomycetota bacterium | reverse complement strand
TCTGCCGTAAAGAAGGGTGTAGTCTTTGCTCCAGACTCCAGTTGCGTGACCTTCGTGCTTAGAATATCCACGAGAGCACTCAGCCTCGTCACTTCAGAGCGCAAATCATCGAGCACATTATCGTTCTTCTCTTGGTAAATAACAATATGGGTCTTCGTGTCGGAAGATGGCAGAGCCACGTCATTGAGAGTTACACTACGTACAGAACTCATTGGGACCGTATTTCGGAAACACGGGCCGAATCAATTTTTTGTCAATTTCCCCTAGGTCCGCTTCGCTTCGCTTATCCGCTTCGCTTATCCGCTTCGCTTATCCGCTTCGCTTATCCGCTTCGCTTATCCGCTTCGCTTATCCGCTTCGCTCGTGTCCGCTTCGCTCAGCCTCGTTTTACACTAATCTGAAAACACGAATCCAAAGTGCTCTCCTTATCCTTCAACGGCTTGCTCCGCTTCAGACGAAGTGCCCCTCCCTGCTCACTCCACGCCTTGAAACGATCCATACTGAATCCACCCGTAAAGGTATTCTGGAGACTGCTGTCGTAGAAGTCAATCGGCTTTGTGTCCAAGGTTCCAAGAATACTCACCATCGGCGGAATCTGAATATCTACGCGCACCTTATTGTCGGAAACAACGCGCCGAAATTGCTCATATGTGTACACGCCCCCAAACTTCTTCAGACTCTCTCGCGGAGGCGAAGGGTACAGACGGCATCCAGGCTTTCCTTGAGGCCTGTACATACGGTGTAAGAGAGCCATTCTTTCCCATCGCACGTGAGAATCCAGATGCTCCTCTAACAAATAGCTCAGTGCACACTGCGGAGAACAGAAATTGCCGTAGATGTGATAAACACCACTCTCCTCCTTTGTGGGCAAGAAACACGGCTTGTTCTCAAATTCGTGCGTACACCAGAAACACGCGATATCGGTTCTCTCGGGCACGCGCATGTTCTCACCGGGCTTACTCGCATAGCACGCCATCAACTGGGCCCGCGAGTAATTCTCCGGGCTCGGCTCTCCATTCGCTACAGCAAGAGGAGCATGAGCAAGGGCGGCAGGAGCAGGAGCAGAAGCAGACACGGCGGACACCCCAGAAGGGGCAGCGAGGGCCTGCTGCAGTTTCATATTCCACCCCTCCTTCTCCACACCAATCTGCATCTCCTCAGACGCCCCCTCGGTATTCACCTGGAAATATGCCTGACCATCGTCATATGGCTGGACAGAAGGCGGAGGAGACGGATCGTACCGCATCTCCGTATCATTGAACGCCACATCGCCACTGCGAAAGGGCAGATTCACAATGAGGGGCCGGCGAGGCTCGGGT
>RGER01000378.1 GCA_009917815.1 Actinomycetota bacterium | reverse complement strand
TAACTTCAGTACTTCACGGTATTAGTAGCCACAAATATCTTCCAGGCTAAGTTTGGCCCGACATGTCGGACACTTGCCTGACTCGCGGATAGCCGTTGAAATGGCCTCCCGATCAAATAAATGTCCACAGGCCGTGTATGCGATTGTCTCCTTCGTAAGAGTATCCATCGTGATCGGGCACGCCTCGCCCTTTCCAATCGCATGCTCCATAAATCCGCACACCACGTGGCGAGGCACGGTGATGTTGGACTTGTAGGCTGCCGAGAAATGCCAAGTCTTCTCCACGTCCAGACCATGGCACACATGGTAATAAGTGCTCGGGAGAATGAGATTCGCTTTCTCAAACGTCCACACGAATACCTTGCCGATGCGCTCAAGGTAAATAGATTGGCGGGTCTTCTGTATTTCGCTGTAGTAGTTGGTGGCCTCACACGCATTTGTCGCATAGCGGTGATGCCACACCAGTTGCTTGGGACCTTCCTCGGCATCCATAAGCCACGTACTCTTTCCGACAAGTCTCTGCGGATTCCACACAGGGTCGCACACCAAGTACTTCTCTCCCTTTAACACAAGCTCCTCCGTCTTGTACACGAGATAAATGTCGCCAAGATTATTTATCCCATTATGCGCCTTCGCCTTCACAATGATGTATGCATCCATGGCCATTTTCTAACAGTAGGTAGACTACCTACTGGACGGCCGGCTCGTTTCAATTTTTACCCGAATTCACAAAGCGCATACAATCGCGAATAATGCTTTGCGGGATACAGCGGGGGGCACGAAATTCAGTATTCTCGGTAAGACTATACATCCAATCCAGCGATTTGGAACTCTCGGCCAGGGATACGCACGGGGCGAGAGGAAACACCTCGGATATTTTATTGTGAAACCAGCGTGTCCAGGACTCTCCGAGATTTGCCCGAATACTCTGGATATTCCACAAGGACACCAGCACCTGGAAAATGTTGCGCCCCTCCTTCGGACAAGCATCTAGAGGGGGTAGGCCATCTCCACGACGCACATCCAAATGCTTTCCCTGGCACGCGAATCCGAAATCTACGATTACAATGCGAAAGGGAAATGTGATGGACTTGGGGGCTCCCTTCCAGTTGATGTCTATTGTTACTGGCTCGTCCACAACAATCATATTGTTTATCTTGAGGTCGCGGTGGTCTATCTTCAGCTCTATCTCCAGGACCTCTATGATGAGCGCAATCTGTAAAAGGAGAAGGGCGAAACCCTTTTTATCACCCCCTTCTACACTCCTGATACACCACTGTGACACCAGTACGGGCTCATAGGCTTCCATCGTAAACCAG
>RGER01000377.1 GCA_009917815.1 Actinomycetota bacterium | reverse complement strand
ATCACACACCGAATGTGGTCGGGCACGATTTCCGTCGCCAAGCAATCACCATGCTTGAAGCGATGGGTATTAGTGTGGAATTTAGCCACCATGAAGGCGCCCCTGGTCAACAGGAGATCGACCTACGCTACGCAGATGCGCTCTCAACCGCTGACAACATCATGACTTTCCGTTTGGTCGTAAAAGAAGTTGCGCTTGAGCAAGGCGTATTCGCCTCTTTCATGCCAAAGCCTTTCACTGACCATCCAGGTTCTGGAATGCACGTACACCTTTCGCTCTTCGAAGGTGATCGCAATGCTTTCCATGAAGCGGGTGCCCCGTACCAACTCTCACGAGTGGGACGTTCGTTCATCGCTGGTCTCTTGCGCCACGCCCCTGAAATTACCGCGATCACTAATCAGTGGGTGAATTCCTATAAGCGCCTACATGGCGGTGGTGAAGCTCCGGCCTTTATTTCTTGGGGTCACAACAATCGCAGCGCGCTGGTGCGCGTCCCGATGTATAAGCCAGGCAAGGGAAACTCCACTCGTATCGAACTTCGGTCACCGGACTCGGCATGTAATCCGTATCTCTCTTTTGCGGTGATTCTTGCAGCAGGACTGAAGGGGATCGAGATGGAGTACGAACTTCCAGAAGGCGCTGAGGACGATGTCTGGTCGTTGACCCCGGCTGAGCGCCGCGCATTAGGAATCGCACCTCTGCCTACCGACTTGGCCGAAGCCATCGCCGCGATGGAGAAGAGTGAACTTGTTGCTGAAACTTTGGGCGAGCACGTCTTCGATCACTTCCTGCGTAACAAGCGCGCCGAGTGGGCGGAGTATCGCCGACAGGTGACGGCTTTCGAACTTGATCGCTATCTTCCGGTTCTCTAAACATGGCGAAACTCTTTATCGTTATCAACGAGCCAGACACCACCGCAGCGTTCTTTGGGGAGTGGATTGCGCAAGAGGGTGTTGAACTTCTTGAGTGTCACGCCTACCGCGGGGATCCCATTCCCAACACTCTCGATGGTCTTGCCGATGGTCTCCTCGTTCTCGGCGGCAGCATGAACTGCCAAGACGACGAGATTGCTCCTTGGCTCCCAGCAGTGCGTGCGCTGCTTCGTCGCGAAGCGACAAGTTTTCGTCCCACTTTAGGGATCTGTCTCGGGGGGCAATTACTCTCAGTGGCCCTCGGTGGGAAAGTTGAGCGAAGTAATCATGGCGAACAGGTGGGTACCTACGATCTGGCGCCTGTCGGTGATCTTTCAGAGGATTTGATCTTCAGTAGCATTTCGGGACCGGTGCGTGCAGCGCAGTGGCACGTCGATGAAATTACCGA
>RGER01000376.1 GCA_009917815.1 Actinomycetota bacterium | reverse complement strand
CAGTCACGCTCTCACCGAGCGCGGGCATCACGACTGAATAAGACATCTATTTCTCCTTATTGCTTAACCGTGGGCGTGAAGTGGCTTACCGGCGAGCGCCAGGTGGGCTTCACCGACCGCTTCGGAGAGGGTGGGGTGTGCATGGATAAGAGAAGCGACATCGATCGCCTCTGCTTCCCAGTTGAAGATGAGTTGAGCTTCGGCGAGAAGTTCACCTACGCGGCTTCCGACCATGTGTACACCCAAGACTGGACCATTCTTCTGGCCGACGAGTTTGATGGAGCCAGCGGTACGAAGAATTTGTGCCTTTCCGTTTCCGGCTAGGTCGTAATTCAACTCAACCACATCGTGGCCCGCTGCTATTGCTTGCGCAGTCGTAAGTCCGACGGAGGCAACTTCTGGCTCTGAGTAGGTGACGCGTGGAACGCCGGCATAGTTGATGGGGCGTGGCTTGAGTCCGGCGATCTCTTCGGCGACCAATATTCCTTCGCCGAAACCGACGTGAGCAAGTTGCAAGGTGGGAATAAGATCTCCGACCGCGAAGACGCCAGGAATATTCGTGCGGCACTTCTCGTCGGCCAATACATATCCACGATCCAGGGCAATGCCAACTTCTTCATACCCAAGGTTTTGCGACACTGGCCCGCGACCTACTGCGACGAGGAGTAGCTCGGCCGTGATCTCTTTGCCGTTTTCCAATGTAACTGTGACGTTTTCGGCGTTCACTTTGTGGCTGGCGTACTTCACACCGATTTCAAAGTTGATACCACGCTTACGGAAGGCACGTTCAAGCAACTTGCTACTTGATTCATCCTCTGCGGGAACAAGATGAGGGAGACCTTCAACGATCGTGACGTCGGCGCCAAATGACTTCCAGACGCTTGCAAACTCGCAGCCGATAACGCCTCCACCCAGAATGATGACGCTTTGAGGAACTGAATCCATCTTCAATGCATGATCGCTAGTGACAACGCGCTTGCCATCGATTTCAAGACCAGGCAAAGACTTGGGCACTGACCCGGTTGCGAGCACCACATTCTTGCCGGTGTACTTCACGCCATTTACTTCGACGGTATCTTTTGCGACGAGTTTGCCAGCGCCTTCGACGTAGGTGATGTTGCGGCTCTTGACGAGGCCTTGCAAACCTTTGTGGAGTTTTGTGATGACGCCATCTTTGTATGCATTTACGCCGAGCATGTCGATGGAATGGAATTCTGCTTTGACGCCAAAGTGTGCAGCGTCTCGAGTGTTGTCAGCAATTTCTGCGGCGTGCAAGAGAGCTTTGGTGGGGATACATCCGCGATGCAGGCACGTTCCGCC
>RGER01000375.1 GCA_009917815.1 Actinomycetota bacterium | reverse complement strand
ACTATGGCAACGGTCTTTGTCGTGTAAGTGGAAATTTGAACGGGGTCTACGATACCGATCCAAATGCTACGTGTTCTTGGGATTGCTCTGGCCCGGCATCTTATTGTGGAGATGGGGCGATCGACGTAGGAAAAGGAGAACAGTGTGATGGAAACACGCAATCTTACGGTGGGTATTTGTGCCGATCGGGAGCGCATCAGGGGAGTGAGTGTACCCCGGATGGTTCTGGGAACGATGCAGCAAACTGTGGAACGGCGAAATGCGGAAGTGGGGGTGTTTCTGCCTTTGACTGGGCAGATGCCTGTGGTTCCTCTTCTGTCTGTACTGCCGGAGGGAACTTAGGCGAAGCGTGCGTAACAAATACAGACTGTGATACGCGGGCAGGATCTGGAGATGGAGAGTGTTCGGATGCGGTTTATGCGTTGGCGCGTGTAAAAACCTGTGCCGATGATGGCGCAGGAGGAGAAATGTGTGACTGGAATGAATCCAATTGGAAGAATATCGCTTGTACTGCAGCAAACGCTTGTGGAAATGGCACGCTCGACACGGGAGAAGCGTGCGACGATGGAAATGCCGATGGAACAGACGGATGTACAACGGCTTGTACGGTGAATGTCTGTGGGGATGGGTATTTGTACCGGGGTTCAGAGGAGTGTGATGAGGGCGGAGATAATGGTACGGTTTGTGGCTCTGCTTACGGTTCAAGTTGCACGTACTGCTCCACGGATTGCCGGTATGTCGCCTCAACGGGAAGCTTCTGTGGGGACGGGGTGATTGAAGGGGATGAATATTGTGATGCGGGAGATATTCCTTTGCAATATTATTCTGCTACTTACAAAACGGTTTATAGCACCTGTTCTTCTGCGGGAAGCACAAGTTTCTTATCTGAGGTGACCGTCGCAACCGATCTCAATGGAGATGGAGATGATTTGGACACAGGGATTTCCATGACCTGTGCGGCGATCGGTGTATGTAATGGGGGAGAGGATAACGGAGATTATTGTTCATCGAGTTCCAACTGTACTAACGATACTTCAGGGGCAACGGATGGCACCTGTGTTTTTGCCACGTGTTCTGCGGATTGTAGTGCAGCGTGTCCTGCCACATTTGAGTCTGAAAGTGTTCTGATGCAGAAGGAGGGCATCTTTGGATCTTCGCGATCCTCCTCGGTCACTTTGAATTCCTATACGAGTTCCACAGAAACGAATAATTTCCTCATCACGGGAAATGCGACGACGGCCTATATTCCTGCTTGTCATGCCGTGCAATCTATCTCTGTGGATATCGATGATCGCAATCGCGAATACCCGAATGTGTACG
>RGER01000374.1 GCA_009917815.1 Actinomycetota bacterium | reverse complement strand
CCTTGGCTGGGGCCATATCGGCACCTGGCGTGCCATCAGGAATACCCGTGTAAAACGCAGCACCGGCAATTCCGGGAACGCTAAGGGCGATCTGCTTGATCTCTTCCAACTTGTCAGCCGGGCCAAGAATGTTTGCCGGATTTCCACGACCAGCCGGGAAGTGGCGCGCAGTGGCTTCGTCAGCAATGACCGAGTCTGTGCGCTTGGTGAATTGCTTATCGAGTCCACCGGCCTTCAAGGTCGGCAAAAATGCACAGAGGATCAGTACCACTGCGGTGCCAAGAATCCACGAACGACGTGGGCGCTGGCCAACCGTACGAGCAACTTTCCCCCAGACGCCCTTCTCTTCTGGGTGATCGCTGCCAAAGGCAGGCTTGCGTGGCCAAAAACCACGGCGACCAATAAGTAAGAGCAGCGCAGGGAGCAGAGTAAGAACAGCGACATAAACCGAGATCACACCTGCGGCGCAGACCGGCCCGGTTGACTTATTTGAAGTGAGGACCGAGAAGGAGAGACAGAGCAAGCCGGCCGCAACAGTTGCTGCCGAGGCAGTAATGGGTTCAATAACACCCTTGAGCGTGACTCGCATCGCGTCGTACTTACTTTCGTAATTGCGCAACTCTTCACGGAAGCGTGAGACGAGGAGCAACGAATAATCCGTACCCACACCAAAGACCAAGATAAGCAAAATTCCCTGTGCCTGGCCGTTGAGATCAATCACGCCACCCTTTGCCATGAAATAGACAACGGCTTGGGCTAGGGCATCGCCGATACCCACCGCCATCAAAACAATGATCGGTAGGAGCGGTGAGCGGTAGACGAAGATCAGGATCAGGAAGACAATTCCCACAGTCGTGTAGAGAAGTGACCCGTTAATACTGGAGAAGACACCGATCAAATCACCGAAGAGTCCAGCAAGACCACCGACGTGCCCGTCGAGGCCCTCCACTTTCATCTCATCACGAATCGCTTGCACACTCACTGCGATCGGACTCTTTCCACTCGCAAATGGCTTGCTTGATTTTTGAGAATCGAAGAAGAAGAGCGTGGAGATGGCTTTTCCATCCTTTGATACTTGACTGCCCACTGGTACCGGCAACAAGAAGGAACCCACGGTCTTTCCCTCTTCAATTTCAAGCGATGGAATCTTGCTAATGAGCTGATCGATTTTGGCCTGTGCCGCTGGCGTCACTCCGTCGGCAAACTCAAAAATGAGTGTTCCGACAAAAGGTTGGTTTTCGCCCACCAACTTCTTTTGGGCGTTGATGGCAAGGGTGGCTTCGGCCTTGGCTGGAAGGAAGGCCGCGTTGTCATTCTTGA
>RGER01000373.1 GCA_009917815.1 Actinomycetota bacterium | reverse complement strand
GGACGACCCCTGCACAATATTACTTACCACCGGAGCGCCTAAGTTTCCAACGCCAATCACCTGACCGCCCACTAGGGCCACAGGCATACCGCCACCAGCGAGATTGACCATGGTTCCTTTGATGTTTGTCATAGAGGACCCGCTACCCACGTCGGTGCCCCCCTTACCAGAGAGCTCGGCAGAACCGTTGGACGAGACTTTGGCCCCGCCCTTACCGCTGATGGTAACGCTCCCGTCAGAGGTGACATTTGCGCCGCCCTTGCCAGAGACATTGACGTTTCCGTCGCTGGACACGGTTGCGTCACCTTTTGCGGAGACTTTAAGGGCGTCATCGGTTGCGAAGGTGACTGCTTTTTTAGCTGTGTCGGTAATGGTGCCTTCCACGGTTTCGGTGACGTTGCCTTTCACGGTCTGACTAATGTCGCCCTGGATATCCTGCGTGACATTACCGGTCACCTTCTGTGTGATGCTTCCTGTGGTCTCAAGCGTGATGTTTCCTGTGTCTGCTGCAATTGAGAGCGACATCTGTTGCTTAATTCCCACCGTGAGATCCGTGTCGCCAGCGGGAGTTACTGCTAGATTGAACACGGGAAGTGGGACATCGAAAGTTGTAGGATCGATTGCCCCAAGAGACATGGTAAGGAACTTAGAGTCGTCCTCGGGAGTGCCGACCTGAATATCGAGCGCATTAGTAGGCGAGAGTGCGTCGTAGATGAAGGCGCGGAGCGTGGTCTTGTCCGTCTCGGTGTCTCGGCTCCAGTACATGAAACCGCCCTCGACCTCGAGCTCATAGGTGCCGCAAACCGTGTTAATTCGACGGCGAGCAGGGATCCAGTAAGTGCGGCAAAGCTTGTTACTTTCAATTTCTACTGACCCACCCGAGCGCAAAATCACCTTGTTGCCCGCAAGGGTTTTAATGATCCTGTCTCCGGTGTTGATGAGAGTTTCGGAGGTTTGATTTGGGTCTTTTACTTTGGCTTTGGTGTTTGCATCTTCGGGTACTACAACAGGCCGGTAGTAACCCATGATGTAGGGCTGGTTATTGATAAATGTGACCACGCCCATCTGGCCTGGAACTGGGATTGAAGTGTCTTCCGCCCCGTCGCCGTTTGTTGACGCAGTGAGCGAGATCCACTGTACATTAAAGAGGTCTAGGTCGTCCGTACGGTGTTTCAGGCCGATTGTCTTGACACGGCAAGTCCTAGCTTCTGCGTCTACGGAGACAATCGTACCAAGGCAGTTCTGCCCGGCTAGTTTCTGATCCAGGGTGCCTTCGTAAGGACTTTTTTCGATAGCCATAGGGTTATTGTAACAGTATCG
>RGER01000372.1 GCA_009917815.1 Actinomycetota bacterium | reverse complement strand
TGGCACGGTGATCTCCATTGGTGCGCCAACCTTGTCGCTTGAGCAGAAAATGGGCGCGCAGGGAGTGCGGTTTGATACGGCGCAATTCAACTGGATCGGCCGCATCAATCCGCTCATCAATATGATCTTGATCCGCAGTGATGTGCCTGTGGCGAAGATCGAGGATGCATTGACGCGCGAGACTGTGCTGGCTGGTACAGGTGCGGGTTCAACCGTGTCGATTTATCCCAATGTGATGAACAAGCTGCTTGGTTATAAATTCAAGCTTGTGATGGGTTATAAAGGCACCAATGAGGCGATGCTCGCTGTCGAACGTGGCGAGGTGGAAGGCCACAACACTGCATGGGAAGCTTTGAAGGTGGCGCATCCGAGTTGGTATGCGGAGAAGAAGATCCGCATCATCGTGCAATTCGGCCTCAAGCGTCATCCCGATTTGGCCGATGTGCCAACAGTGATTGAACTCGCGCGCAATGAAGATGAGAAACAAATTCTCGCAGCGCTTGTGACAGCGACAGAAGTTGGAACATCTTTCTTCACCACACCCAAAGTTCCCGCTGATCGCGTCGAAGCTCTGCGTCGCGCTTTCGATGCGACCATGGCAGATCGTGAGTTTCAGGATGAGATCAAGCAGATGCGATTGGGCCTGTCGCCGATGAAGGGCGAAGACCTGCAGCAATTGAGCCTCAATCTCGGCGCCTTGCCAGAGGCACTGACGCAGAGATTGAAGGCTGTTTATGTAGCATTTATTTCTAAAAAACGGGTTAGAGTATTCATGTGAAGATTATGGTAACTGGAGGAGCGGGATTTCTTGGATCGCACTTATGTGAGAGATTACTCTGCGAAGGACATACAGTTTTGTGTGTTGATAATTTCTACACTGGAAACTTAAAAAATATAGCTCACCTACGCAATTATCCAGAGTTTGAACTCGTCCGCCACGACATTACTATGCCCTTGTATGTAGAGGTTGAAGGCATTTTCAATCTTGCTTGTCCTGCAAGTCCGATTCATTATCAAAGAAGTCCTGTCCAAACTCTCAAAACCAGCGTTCATGGTGCCATTAACATGCTGGGCTTAGCTAAACGAACAGGTGCTCGATTCTTTCAAGCTTCCACATCAGAGATTTATGGCGACCCAACAGTTAGCCCCCAGCCCGAGGAATATTGGGGCAATGTAAATCCCATAGGAATCAGATCTTGCTACGATGAAGGTAAGCGTGCAGCGGAAACACTCACATTTGATTATCACCGTCAGTTTGGTCTCGACATTCGCGTTGCACGAATCTTCAATACATACGGCCCAAGGATGGATGCGAATGAT
>RGER01000371.1 GCA_009917815.1 Actinomycetota bacterium | reverse complement strand
ATTCGTTCCTTAGGAAATGGTCAGTGAGAAAACAAGGTCGACAACGTTGTCGTTTTCGCTAACCACTAGGGTTACCGTGTCTCCCGCCATTATGAGGTTATTTGTAGAAGCAAGACGCGTTACTTTTGACGTGGATGCTGAGATAGATCCTAGATTTCCGACTGTCACGCCATTGATTTGCACGTCAACTACGCAGGTTCCTGATCCAGCTTGGACAACAAGAGCCTCGATTGCCATAGACCTCGGGGCCGATAGCATAAGAGTGTACGCCTTGTTGGTTGGGGTTTCGATTTGAGTCTGGATAGACTCTTGGCCTTTTCCTGACCCAGTGAGGGGGAAATACATTGCGTAGATAATGTCGCCTGAGCCTGAGCCGGAGTCGTAGGCTTCGAGAGCCGATACCCCACCCGAAGCGATCTCGTTCTGAAACACAATACGGGTTTTGCTATTGACCACCGTAAGGGTGTAATCACCTGCGGCTCCTGAAACCGTAGGCATCAGCATGACGCGGCCATTGGTGTACACAACAAGACCAGAGGGGTTCACCTGGTTCTGGAGTTCAATATAACCGTTAGTGATGTGCGTAGCAGTGACTGGAATTACCTCACGCTGAGGCTGCGGTAGATTTGCGAAGTAGTTGTCCACGTAAGACTTTGAGACAACTTCTTGGCCGATCGTAGGTGTGGCGTTCAGCGGAAGGCGCGGCAACTGGGAAAACAAGATCTTATCGCCCGTATCAACCTTCAGGACCTCGACATCTGCCGAGTCTGCGTTGTTTCGTGCACGCAGCGACTGGTCGTTACGAAGACGGAGCTTCTCGTCAGTAACCGCGTCAGCAGCGAGCTTGGCCGTAATGACGGCGTTTGAAGCAAGCTTTGACGAAGTAACCCCGCCGTCTTTTACTGCCAGCTGATTTGAGTTCACGTATATAGAGCTGTCGTCCACCTGAACATCAAGCTCGCGGGTGTTGATCGGGTCATACGCAAGCGCGCTACCAGCGGTGACTGCAACGTTAGTGATGTAGTCTTTAATAGCCGCGACTGACGGGGCAAGCGTGGTCTGGGAGCCCGTCATAGAGTTTACAACGGTATCCGCCTTGGCGCGCGCCGAGGTGTAGAACAGCTTTACAGACCCTTCGATGATGTTATCGCTGTTGATTTGGCTACCTGCACCGGTTGCGGCGCTGATGGCGGTATCGATGAACATCGAGCCCGCTTCCGGCGGACAACCCGTGCTCCTGGATTTTGATAAGGGCGTTCAACTCGCTTTTCACGAATTCGTGGGCCACGCGCGCCGAGCTTCCGGGTGGAGGGGAGTGCAC
>RGER01000038.1 GCA_009917815.1 Actinomycetota bacterium | reverse complement strand
ACGATGAGCCGTTCCAGAACCAGCGCAGCGCCGAAAACTTCTGCAGACCAAGAAATCGTTCCTAGGAAGTCTTCAATGGTGCCAGTCAACTCCACATCCTCTTGTTCGATGGCAGTAAGTGATGTGGGTGACTTCTCCGCCAACGCCTCTGCCATCTCTGGAGCGCTCTCGATCACATCGGCAGTTGGCACCAACGCGTACAACACAATTCCGCGCGTCCAGCCCGCCTTCGCACATTCACGCTCTATCTCAAGAACAGTCTCTTTCAAGGCGCTCATTGGTCCATTCACTTTCCGCACGTCCTATCAATACCAGGATCAACCGCCGCGGAATTTTCCAGATACTTCACAGCAGCGCCTACATCTCGCACACCTACGACCGAAAGACTCGCCTCATGCACGGTGATGTTCTTGCAATTTTCAAGTGGGGCAAGGAAGAGGGTGGCGCCAGCGCGCTTGGCACCGCGAATCTTCTCGTCGATCCCACCGATGGCACCGACTTTTCCTTCCGGAGTAATCGTTCCAGTCCCCGAAATGATCCGCTTCTTAGCAAGGGAACCTGGAGTAAGCTTCTCAACGACGCCTAAGGTAAAGAGAAGACCAGCGCTTGGTCCACCGATTTCTCCAGCAGCGATCTCTATCTTGAATGGCAGTTGCGGCACCACTCCAGCGCTCACACCTAAGAGTGCACGTCCACCGCTTCCCGACGCCGTGATTACCTTTACCGTTTGAGTAACTCCAGCGCGCGCATATTCCACCGCTACGCTCTCCCCCGGTTTCACGTTTGCCAATTGAGTTTTGATGGTGGAGATGTCAACGATCTTCACGCCATTAACCGAAAGGATGACATCGCCTCTCTTAAAGAGGCTTGCCGCTGAGGTTTTAGCGATCGCGCCAGCAACTTCTACCCGAGTAGTTACTGGATACTTTAAATAATTAAGGGCAGCGAGCATGGCATTTTGCTGCGAGGAAGTCATCGCCGCGCTCTCTTCTTCTTTCACCGCGGCAGAACTCTTCATTGGAGCATAGATACTTGCGCGCGGCATCACTACCGATTCCTTGCTAATCCATGCAGGTAAAATATAGAGAGCACGAGCCGAATAATCTGGATTAGTTACCGACACCGTAGTGAGTCGAAGTTCCCCGTCACTCGGAAAAGTTTCATGGCCGGAGATTTGAATATAGGGAGTACTCACTTTTTTGACCTTGTAACTCGAGAGCACATCGGTCGTGGGGCCAGGCGAAAAAACAACGTAAGGCAGTGGAATAAAAAGTGCAGCCACCACCCACAGTGCTGCAACACTCTTGAGTAGACCTAAGCCAGTGATTTTTCCAAACTTATTTCTCATCAGAGCCAAAAGCCTTCTTGAAGCGCTCATGGTCAGACATCGTGGTGTACGGACTTGCAGGTCCTCGCGAGCGACCTTTCCAGATGACGTAAATTGTGGCAGCTACCGTTGCTACCAACGGAATCAATAACCAGACAAGCGCGGACATGGGGAACAGCGTAGTTCAGATTCTTAAGGGGTACCGACCCAATGCGCGCTGCCGTCTACGTAAAACTCCTCTTTCCAAATCGGTACTCCGCTTTTCAGCGTATCGATCAAGAGTTGGCAAGCCGTAAATGCATCATCGCGATGGACGGTCGCCACGCCGCAAATGACGGCGATCTCTCCAAGAGCAAGATCCCCTGTGCGATGGGCCGCCATGATCTGCAGCGGAGTGAAACGTAGGCTCACGTGGTCAACTACCTCGGCCAAGCGTTCCAAAGCGGTGGGATGGGCGGTATAGGTGAGCCCGCGGACTTCCTTGCCTTCGTTGAACTCTCGGACTCGGCCCACGAAGAGGGCCACGCCACCCGAGCGGGCATCTGCGAGCGCGGCATACGCGCGCTCCAGGCTCAGCGGATTTTCCGAGATCTCTAAGGTGGGTACGGGAAGAGAATTCACATGTTCAAGGTTACGGTTAATAGAGCACATTAGGTAACCACTCTGGGGGCGACAGAGTTCACCTACGGCGAGCGAGCACAAAGGAGCGGGAGATGAGCGGTTTTGGATTTACTGGAGATGGCTTCGGTAATGAAGAAGGAAAGGGAGTGCCCGATCTGGGCGCCCTCTTTACCCAACTCGGCAAAATGTTTAGCGGCGAGGCAGGCGCTCTTCCTGAGTCCACGATTCGTGACATCGCCCGCGGCCAATTGGGAAACGATAGATATATCGGCCATATCGATCTTGCGGAAGTGACCGAGGCGCTCAACCTTGCTGATCTTTGGATCAACGACACCACCGCATTCCCAAGCGCTCTGCGCACACCTAAAGCGTGGTCAAAAGCTGATTGGGTGGAATCGACGATGGCTGGATGGATGAGTTTGGTAGCACCTATGTCAAAAAGTCTTACTGATGGCCTTACAAAAACCTTGACTGAAAGTCAGGTCGATGGAATCGATCTCTCCGCGATCTCTTCAGGGCCACTTGCTGGCGTATTTCAACAGATGACGGGGATGCTCCTCGCGCAGCAAGTAGGCGGTACCGTGGCCGCGGTAGCAAAGATCACCACCGGAAGTGCAGATACCTCACTCCCGCTCGCTGCTGACGGAGTCGCCGCTCTCATCCCCACAAATGTCAACGAGTGGGGCGAAGGCCTTGGAATTGAAATGCGCGAGGTACGTCTCTTTCTTGCTCTCCGTGAAATCGCTGGAACGCGCCTCCTCGCCGAAGTCCCTTGGCTGAGAGGTCGACTCACCGATGCAGTCACTGCGTACGGCAGCGGAATTCAAATAGATGTGCAAGCAATTTCCGAACAGGCAATGGATGTGATGAATGCGCTCCAAGAGGGCGCTGACCCGCGTTCACTTTTCACGCCTGCAACGACGCCAGCGCAAGAACTTGCATTGACCCAATTAGAAACGCTCCTCGCACTATTTGAAGGGTGGGTCAATCACGTCGTGCATCTTGCAATTGCAGAACGCCTCCCCAGCCACGTGGCCCTTGAGGAGAGTTCGCGGCGTAAGCGCGTTTCACAGAATCCCACAACAACAGTTTTCCAAAGCTTGGTGGGATTAGAAGTTTCCCCTCGCCTCTCACGCGAAGCCACGCACTTCTGGAATGTGGCTCTTGAACTCAAAGGTCTGGAGGGACGAGATGAACTCTGGAGCCATCCAGACCTACTCCCCGCAGCCCTGGAAATGCAAGATCCAGCAGCGTTCCTCTCTTCTACGAGCGCGCCAGATGATCTCTCTGGTTTAGATCCCGCATGAGCCTTCGCACAAATGCCCTGGAGACCATCTCCACCTTCAACGATGGCGAGATGGGCCAACTTGATCTTCGACAACGCTACTTACGGCATATCGAAATTAACGAAAATGCCTTTGAAAAGAAGTGCGCGGCTGCACACATCACCGTGAGCGCATTAATACTTGATCACACGCGGAGAAAAGTCTTATTGACGCTCCATCCCAAAGTAGGGCGTTGGCTTCAGCTCGGCGGTCACTGCGAAATCAGTGATTCCTCACTTGAGGATGCAGCACTGCGAGAAGCGCGTGAAGAGTCTGGGCTCACGCGCTTCGACTTCTTGATACATGGACCGGTACAGCTCGATGCACACACCATCAATTGCCGAGGAGACGGACTTGTCACACACCTTGATGTGCAATTCGTTCTCGTGGCACATGAAGACGAAGAAATTGCTATGAGCGATGAATCACTCGACTTGCAATGGTTTAACTCAAATGAACTTCCACAGGATTGCGATTTTGCGCTAGCCCGACTCGTAGATAAAGCGCAACAGATTCTCGCTCATTCCAAATAAAAGCCAAGCCCCCGGGGCGCACGTTCTGATCTCTGCCTTCCCCTTGCAGACATCAGACCGGTTATCCGGAGGCTTGGTAAGGCGAACGCTACGAAAAGAAAAGTGCCTGGTCAACCGGGACGAATTCGATCACCTCGCGATTCATGTACTGCTCCCGCTTCGCCCTGTTGATTACCTGGGGATAGCAAAGAATTCTTGCAGCGCATCGAAGGAGGCGAACTTCATTTTCGCTCCCTTTTCACCCTTCCCACCTGCATAAATAGCTCTCCTACTCACCCTTGTACCTACCTGAACCTTCCCCACACCGGTGGATATCCGGCGGTACCGCTTGTGAATAAACCCCGCACTGGAGCCGGCAAAAATCACGCCATCTCTCAAGGATAAGTTCACAGTTGACAGTCTCAGAAAAAGAGTTCAGTTACGGTGGGCACATGCCTCTTTTTCGCGCACCAAAGAACGCGAATAGTGACGACTCTTTCCAAACTATTCCAGGCCTGAGCAGCGGGGTAGAAGTGCGCCGAAGTGCGCGGCGAAAGCGCACCATCTCGGCACATCGCGAAGGTGAAAACGTTGTTATTTCAATCCCGGCGAACATGAGCAAACGCGAAGAAGCTGATGCTGTGCGCGAAATGGTTAATCGCATAAATAAGCAGGATCTGAAGAAGAAGATTTCAGATGACGATTTAATGGTTCGCGCTCTGAAGTTGAGTGCACAATTTTTCGGAAGTATCCCAGCTCCGCGAAGCGTGCGATGGGTGAGCAATATGAGAGAGCGCTGGGGATCGTGTACACCCGAAGATGGATCTATTCGAATATCAGATCGAGTCCGGTTAATGCCTGAGTACGTGCTCGATTACGTCTTGGTGCATGAATTAGCCCACCTCATCGAAGTAGGGCATAACGCGAAGTTCTATGAACTGGAGAACCGCTACCCCGAGCGCCTCCGAGCGGAGGCATATCTCGAAGGGTGGCAGGCGGGATATGGACGTAGCGAAAGTAGTTAAAACGGACATTTCCCTCTGATTTATCCACGAATCGCCGCCAGGCTTCCTCACGCTCACCCACGCGGAAGGTATGGTGAACTCAAGATCGAGCGGGAGGAAACTTATGACAGAGACTTACAAAGGCGATGCTTACTGCGTCAAGTGCAAGGAGAAGCGTGACTTCGAGGGTCACGTAGTGGTCTCCGAGTCAGGTCGCAGAATGGCCAAGGGCAAGTGCGGCGTATGCGGCACCACGCTCAATCGCATTCTCGGCAAGGCATAACAGAAGACACTTCCGAAAGAGGCGCCGACCTGTTCGGCGCCTCTTTTCTTTTGCACTTACTCCTCCGTGACGCATCACTGACCAGGGGCAATTTCAGAGCGCACGCTCCATGGCGCTTGTGGGGAGCGATCGGCCGCTCCCTCTCACCCTCTTCATACTCACCCCCATGACTCACCCTCTTCATACTCACCCCATGACGAACACCACGACTTACCCGCGCTTCGCTCCTGGCACATTCTTTGCACCCCTGCGAGAAGGGCATTACGTCGGCGATGGAATCCAGGGAATTCTCATCACTGGCGAGGTCGCCGATGCCATTCCACTCATCAACGGGCGTCGGGACGAGAGCGAGATCGCGCTCACCCTTGATCTACCCATATCAACCGTACGAGCCCTCCTCGAGCGGTTAGTCGAACTCAGATTTCTCGCGAATAGCAGGCCGCCTGCCGGAGTTGTGGCAATCTACGGATCTAATGCCAGCGCACAACTTTTAGCGCTCAATCTTTTTCTCAGTGGCGTCAAAGATCTGCTGGTGATGGATCGCCGACTTGTCACATTGGCTGACTCGGGGGGCGCTTTACTCACTCCGGCTGAAGTGGGAAAACCTTTCTCGATTGCGGTCACCGAAAAGATTCACGAGATCGCCTTTCTCTCGCGTGCGACACCACAGGTTGCTCCCAGAGTAGAAGATGCCGATATCTACGTATCTACCGAACCATTTCCACCCGAAGTCGAAGCCGAAGCGATGAGCACAGGTCGCCCACATTTGATCAGCTCTACATGGGGAAGTTCGATCACCTTAGGGCCACTAGTAAGACCTGGTAGTACCGGGTGTTTGCGCTGTCAGCGCCTGCGCGTTCGCGATAATGACGTACACGCAGATGCCATTGAGCGCGGATGCTACCTAGCCAGCGTCAGCCAACTAGCCCCACTGCCCCTGGTTCAATTAGCCGCCAGCCTGCACGCCCTAGCGATTCAAGAATTCTTTAAGGCCGCCGCATCCCGTTCGTTAATGAAACATTCGTTGGTGAATACAGTGCTCACAATCACATCAGGCCTCGATATTTCAAGCCGTTCTTTTAAACCACATCCACGATGCGGCTGTACGTGGAATCAAGAGAGCACGCCAAATCAGAGCATCGGATTATAAGTAGCGCCTTTACTTACTTCACGAAAGAATGGCGCAATGAGCGAAATCCCGAGAAGTAGTTTTGCCCGTGGGGCCAAACTTGCCTCTCTTCCCGTAGGAGTCGCCGGGCGCACTGCTCTAGGCATCGGCAAGCGCGTCTTTGGCCAATCGGCCGAACTTGTGATGGCCCAAATCCAAGCGAAAACAGCTGAACAAGTTTTCAAGGTACTCGGGGAGCTCAAAGGTGGCGCCATGAAATTTGGCCAAGCTTTAAGTGTCTTCGAAGCAGCACTTCCCGAAGAACTCGCAGCCCCGTATCGAGCCACCCTGACGAAATTGCAGGAGGCCGCCCCACCCCTGCCCGCCACCACTGTTCATCGCGTGATGAAAGAACAAATGGGCGTGAAGTGGCGCTCCAAGTTTCTCTCTTTCGACGACAAGCCAGCAGCCTCAGCTTCGATTGGTCAAGTTCATAAAGCAATCTGGAAAGACGGCCGCGAAGTTGCGGTAAAGGTGCAGTATCCAGGTGCTGCGGATGCACTGATCTCTGATCTGAATCAGATTCAACGATTTGCCAAAGTATTTGCGCTCTTCATGCCTGGCTTAGATATGAAACCCTTACTCGACGAATTGCGAGTTCGCATTGTCGAAGAGGTTGATTACGAATACGAAGCAGAGGCACAGCGCCACTACGCAAAGGTTTTTGCAGGCGACCCAGATATTGCAATTCCGGATGTGCTCTTCGCATCGCAACAAACCTTGGTCTCCACTTGGATGGAGGGCACGCCGTTATCCAAAATCATTTCCAAAGGAACGCGAGCGCAACGAAATCGCGCCGGCATGATGATTGCACGTTTCCATTTCTCGTCGCCAGAGCGCGCAGGCTTACTCCATGCTGACCCGCACCCAGGAAACTTCCGACTACTCGACGATGGCCGACTCGGCGTACTGGATTTCGGCGCCGTCAATCGACTCCCCGGCGGCTTCCCCGATCCGATGAAGCGCTTACTGCGCCACGCATTAGACGGAGATGCCCAACTCCTTTACGACGGCCTCAAGGAAGATGGTTTCGTGAAGCCCGGGATCGAAGTAGACCCGGCCGCAGTTCTCGATTTCCTGCTACCCCTGGTGGAACCATTGCGCGTGGAAAAGTTCCGCTACTCGCGGGCCTGGCTGCGCGATCAATCGATGCGCGTCGGGGATCCTCGCAATCCCACCGCAAAGATTGGCCTCCAACTCAACTTGCCCGCCGAATACCTCCTCATCCACCGAGTCACGCTCGGCACCACCGGAATCCTCTGCCAGCTTGAGGCTGAAGGAGCCTTTCTTGCAGAAGCCGCTCCATGGCTACCTGTGGCCCACATTAATTAAGTTGCCTCGATAGCTCTTCGCCCTCTACCCTGGTCTACAGAAGGAGGAGCCATGGCTTTCACGTACCACTACGTCACCGTCTCGCATGCTGCGAAGACGGCATTTTGGTATGCCATGATTCCGCCGACTGAGTAAGTTCCACCACAACTCGGGCCGCGGATCTAAAAGATCCGGGGCCCTTTTTTATTTGCTCCTACCGGAGCGGAGAGGCGGTCGTGATGAGCGTTATTTTGAACCCCTTGTTGGTTCCTGGCTGGGCTAACGAATCGATGGTGGGGCGGAGAGATTTTCGATAAGGGCGCGGTGGTAGCGACCAAGCGCATGCCAGGACGTCCTCGATTGAATCCGGCAGCGGCTTAATTCGCTCCGTTTAACGCGACGATGGCGAGCACCTCAACGCCATAATCTTCGAGTTTGCGCGCTCCGATGCCAGAGATAGTGAGGAGTTCCTGATTATTTTTGGGTCGGAGCGCGGCAATCGCTTCTAATGTCGCATCAGTGAAAATGACGAAGGCAGGTACATCAGCGATCTTTGCCCGGTCATAGCGCCACGCGCGCAACGCCTCGAATAACTCTTCGTTTACATCGAGTGGGCACTCGCTGCATCGGGAACGTTTTCGCTCGACACCATTCTTGAGCGGTTTACCGCAAGATTTACAGAGTGCTAGCGAGAGATTTGAAGCGCTTTTGATTTCCCCGCCGATGCCTATTTCTCGCAGAAATCGTGAGCTTTGACGTGAGCGATTTCCCCAAGAAATTGTGAGACTCTCTTTAGCGCGGGTAATCCCCACGTAGAAGAGCCGGCGTTCTTCTTCGATCTGGGCAGGCTCCTTGGCTAAGGAGATTGGGATTAATCCTTCGTTTGCGCCCACTAAGAAGACGTGCGCCCATTCCATACCTTTGACCGAATGCAGAGAGGCCAACGTGACCGCGTTGCGAAGTGGGGCGTGTGAATGTTGCGAACGGTCTTCTAATTCTTGAATTAGTGCATCAAAATCGTCGAAACTGCCACTCATGCGGAAGAGGGCATTGAGCATCTCCCACTCATCGCGACCAGCGCCAAGTGCGTCTGGCGGGCTTTCGTGACGCCATCCCAGCACTTCGAGCACCTCGCGCACTCGATCAGGAACTTCGCCTTCACCCGCACTTCGATTCGCTGCTCTAAGTAAACGAAGCGCCTCTCGTACTTTCGGATGATGAAAGAATCCCTCGCCATTTCGAACCGCAAATGGGATTCCGGCACTTGCCATGGATCTTTCTAGAGCGGCGGATTGTGCATTTGTCCGGTAGAGGACTGCGATCTGATCGAGTGCGACTCCTGAATTCGTGAGCACCTTGATTCGATCGGATACTCCACTTGCCTCGTCTTCCTCATCAGCAAATTCGTGGTACTGCACCGCACTCCCCTGAGGACGTACAGCGTGTAATTCGAGGGCGGACCCGGATCTCTTATTTATTTGGTTCGCTAAGTGCACGATCTCCGGCGTTGACCGGTAATTCGTAGAGAGCCTGAGTAAAAGAGCCTGTGGAAACTTCTTTGGGAAGTCCATGAAAAATTTAGGATCGGCCCCGGCAAAGGAGTAAATAGTTTGATTAATATCGCCAACAGCGCAAATATCTTCGCCATCACCAATCCAGATATCTAACAACTGCTGCTGAATTGCCGAAATGTCTTGATACTCATCGACTACAAAAGATCGATACTGCGCACGCAATTCATTGAGTAGGGCGGGAGCCTCTTCAAGTAGGGCCTTAGCCAAGAGCAATACATCCTCAAAATCCATTGCGCCATCATTGGTTTTGATTTCATCGTAATCTGCGTAAAGCTGTTGAATAACGTCGGCGCCTAAATCGCTGCGAACAGTTCGGTCTTTTGCACGGATTATGTAATCTTCGTGTGACACTTGATTGACTTTGGCCCATTCAATTTCAGCGGCCACATCTTGAAGTACAGCCGGTGCATCCCGTAGGCCACTACGTCTGAGCGCAACGCTGAGGTGGCGAGCTTTACTCGGCGAGAGGCGGGGCAATTCCGTTCGTGTGTGCTTTGGCCAGAAGTAGGTCAGTTGACGGAGCGCTGCAGCATGGAAGGTACGTGCCTGCACGCCATCCACTCCGAGGGTTCGTAAACGTGATCGCATCTCGCCAGCTGCCCGCGCCGTGAAGGTGAGAGCCAGGGTTTGTTCCGGGCGCAGAGTGCCGGCTAAGGCGCGATAGGCAATGCGATGCGTAATAGCGCGAGTCTTCCCACTTCCGGCACCTGCATAAACCACCACTGGACCTTGCGCGAGGGCTACTTCGCGTTGCTGCTCGTCGAGCGCAGCGAGGATCTCATCTGGGGTCACTCGCCCATCCTTCCAGAGATGCTCGGCTAACTACCCATACACTGGTCTCCATGTCCGCAGACCTCATGATCATGTACTCAACGCCGTGGTGTGGCTACTGCCACCGCCTCAAAGGCGACCTCAAACGCGCCGGCATCGAATTTGTCGAGGTGAATATCGAAGACGATCCCGCCTCAGCCGATCTAGTTGAGAAGATCAACGGGGGCAACCAGACCGTCCCTACCATTCTCTTCCCAGACGGTACCAGCGCCACCAATCCTTCACTAATCGAAGTGAAGAAGCGGCTCGGCATAAGCGCTTAGTCAGGACGTTAACGCCACGCTTCGCCGCCGGTGAGCGCTTCGCCATACCAGCCTTCAATCATGCGACGAGCAATGCTGATTGAGGGCGGCAGCACTAAGCGTCCGGAATCTGTCGCTTCCTTAAACTGAGCACGAGAAAACCACTCCACTCTTTCGATTTCAACACCATCAGCCAAAGCTTGTGATGGATCTTTCGCAATCACTTCGAAGGCAACCATGATGGAAGCGGGGAATGGCCAAGGTTGCGATCCGAGATAATTGATGTGCTCGGAAACGATTCCACACTCTTCACGCACTTCTCGCTCTACGGCGCTTTCGAAAGATTCGCCAGGCTCCACAAAGCCTGCAAATGTTGAATAACGACCTTCGGGCCAACTCGCTTGTCGGCCCAAAAGAACCCGATCATCGACATCTTTGACTAAAACAATGACTGCAGAGTCCGTGCGTGGATAAAGTTCGCGTTGATCCTTTTTGCAAAGACGTGCATTGCCTGCTGAACTCATCACGGTAGGAGAGCCACATCGTGGACAATGTGGATGCGACTCATGCCAATTCATAAGAGCAACCGCGTGGGCCGCGAGTAATCTTTCAAAAGCCGAGAATTGACTCACTACTTCGCGTAGTGATGTAAATTCACCCTCTCCAGATTTCGCAAAATATGCCATACCTGCACTATCAAGGCCTAGAAAAATCGCAGCATCGAGATCGGGAGATTTTTCAGTCAGATGTAAGAGACCATCGAGAGTGCGTACTGCGCCGCTGGCAACTTCTAAGGTCTTTGATGGAAACCCTGCGAGCGCTCTCGGGTCGGTCCGTAGGTGTGCCGCCCGGTCGAGGCCAGGGTTGGCGCTGGTCGCGGCTAAAAGGAGGTCTTCACGGCGCATATGTGCCACCCTAGAGCAGTGCGACCCACTCTTCATCCCGAGCTCGTTTTGAAAGATGCTGCGCGCGCTCTTGGTCTAGACCAAATCATTGACATTGGTGGGGATGGTTGGGATTACGACACGGTGACCGCGCTAGATACGCACGGCAGAACGTGGATAATGCGTGCAGCTCGCAGGAATGACGTAGTTCCCCTGCTGATACGGGAGAACGCTATTTTGCCCCACCTTGAGATTGGATTACTCACTCCGAAACCTGAGAAATTCGGCACCCTTGAGAACGGTTTCCCCTGTGCCGCCTATCAATACATTCCAGCGGAGGAGAGTAGTGCGGAAATTATCTCGGCGGAGGCCACCAAGTTAGCGAAGGCCCTTCATAAGCTCCATACAACACCACAAGAAATCTGGATTAATCACCTCCCAACCTCTCCCTCGTGGCAAGAACGCACGAGAAAACAATTGGAATTCACAGCCACCCACGTTGAATGGCCCACGCACGTGCTCACTAAGTGGCGCGAGCTTCTTGAGGTTTCGCACTTATGGGATTCGCCTCCCGTCCTTTGCCACGGAGATTTAGGTCCTCCTCATCTCCTCTCACTCGATGGGCACCTCGTGGGAATAATCGATTTCAGCGACCTGGAATACGCGCCGCCATTTGTAGATTTCGGAAACCTACTTACCGGATTCGGAAAAGAGGCGATGCTGCGTGTATTACTCGCCTATGTAGCGTTAAGCGGTGACAACCTAGAAACTTTGCTTGCCGCCTCATACGGATATCGCGAGTTAGGCCCGATGTTTACGGCATTTCATGGCATCAATACCGATCAACCCGAATTCATTGAAGAAGGCTTAGCGCGTGCCTTAGAAATCTTTAACCCGCGATGAGAATTGCTTCCTGGAATGTACTCCACGGATTAGGAATCCCTGACGGTCGGTATGACCAAGCTCGGCTCATCGCAAACGCCGCAATCTTTAAAGATATGGACTTGGTTGCGCTCCAAGAGGTGGACCTCGGACAACCTCGCACTCAACTCGATGATCAAGCAGAACTTATCGGCGAAGCTATGGGCCTGCCGTACCGCGCCTTTTCACCCGCGCTCTTCGGAACGCCAGGAGAGAAATGGCAGAGCGCTCCTCATGAGGATCTTGCACAATTCGGAGTAGCGCTCCTCAGCAGAAGAGCTCCGCTAGCTATTCACCACATGAATATGAGTGGCGCGCCATTTGGTGCACCACTCTTCATCCCGAACTCCGGATTCATTTACATTAAGGATGAACCGCGCGCTGCCGTTGCGATGGAGTTCGAGAATTTCGTTATTGCGAGCACTCATCTCTCGTTCATTCCAGGGTTTAACATCGCGCAGCTTCATAAAGTGAGTAAGTGGCTAAGACAATTCGATAAGCCAGCCATGCTCGCAGGTGACCTCAACTTGCCACCCGCAATCCTCCACAAGAGCACACGTTGGACATCATTAACTCGCTCTAAGACATATCCCAAATGGGGGCCTCGCACGCAACTCGATTACTTCCTCGTCGATGAACCCTCTGCATGGGGCACCATCAACGAGTTGCCCGCACCATCACTAACGATTAGTGACCATCTTCCGCTTTTACTCGATTGTGGAATCGCGTAATCAACTCGGCGAGCTCACTCTCATCGAGCAAATCTGCGGGTCGAATCGTGGTGTTAGTCGGTACGTAATAGAAGGCCCCACTTACGTCGGCAAGAGAAATATTCTCTAACTTGGCAAATGCCAGCCGGTAAACCGCCAATTGCACCGCTGCCGCCGCGAGTTCCTCGCCGCTCTTGACGCTGCCGGTCTTCCAGTC
>RGER01000370.1 GCA_009917815.1 Actinomycetota bacterium | reverse complement strand
GTGGCATCCTGCCGGGTGAATTCATTCAGCAGAATACGATATCCCTCACTCGACCGTTCTTGAACAAGAGTCTCTAGAAGAAGACATCCCCCCACCTGAAGCTCTTCCACGCCACATGTAACACACCTCCAAACCAGCGCCCCATCTTCCTGGAGTTTCATAACGAACATGTTCTGGCAAGTAGGGCACACTTTCATTCCTCTTTATTCCTAAGTATAGAATCCTTTAAAGGGTCGTGCTCAAGCAATTTTACGGAGGTGACATCGCGGCTCCCATATCTTTAAGAACTTTCCAGTTCGTTGTGCCAACCATATTATAAACGACAGAGTCGTATTTCACCTCATCGTTTGAAGCATTCTCACATATTACTTCATAGAGTTTACCCATAATCCCATCCCCAATCTCGTCGAGGTCATCCTTAAATCTCGCCCATACAGGTGGCATATTCCCCTCTTTCCATTTACAGAATTCACGAAAGCTATGTGACACGAGCGCATGTTTCACATATTCGGCATAGTCCTTCGCGCGCTTATGCTCCAGCGTATATTTCTCCCACCCAGGCTCATTCACAATAGGGTTCTCATCCAGCAAACTCAATATACTTGTAAGAACAGTGCTTATTGTCATACTTGCTATCCAAGAGGGGCCGCTCCATGTGCCCAAGATAGAGAGGCAGACCCTTCCCTCGACATACAAGTTCGGATGAAAGCGAGTTCTACCGTCCGATGTAAGAAACTCCACTTTCGGGTTCGTAATGGGATAATCTGCCGGAAGAGTAAACATGAACATCAGCGGGCAGTGCGCGTAGGGTGTTCCCTCTGCCCCCACTATCATCGCATACCCCTTTCGCCAATCCACATCATCATGCGTATAGTAAATACCCAGAGCCCGCATATCTGCTCCTTGCGCAACCGCAATCTCTTTCATCAGTCGTTTCGGTATTGACATCTTCTATGATAGAATGCTCTTAAAAGGCTTTAGACTTGTGACGGAGCGCGAAAAATTGGACCCCAGCCGTTTCGCAGGTATTGTTAGAAACCCCATGGCAACGCAGGCCTTTGACTCGCACGAACTCTCGCGTTTCCTAGCGCGGCGATGGGCGACAGACCCGAAAACGGCGACAATGACCGGTATGGGAGAGAAGAAGGGGAAGTGGTTTATCCAGGACGCGGATTATAGCCAGTTTCTCGACCTGATGTATGACTACTTGTTTGTGAAGAAGGGGCGCACAATGGCCTTCGTAGAGCAACCGAAGAAGGGTGAGCCGAAGCCATTACTGATTGACTTGGATTTCAAATATCCTCCTGAGTCTAGTCTGGTG
>RGER01000369.1 GCA_009917815.1 Actinomycetota bacterium | reverse complement strand
GAAGTTGAGAGCCTTGGAGCTATTGGGCTAGCTGCGCGCGAAGAACTCGACAATCTCACTTTTGTTATCAATTGCAACTTGCAACGCCTTGATGGTCCGGTGCGTGGTAACGGAAAAATCATTCAAGAACTCGAATCATATTTCCGTGGCGCGGGCTGGAATGTCATCAAAGTCGTCTGGGGTCGTGAGTGGGATCCACTACTTGCTCAAGATCGAGAAGGTGCGCTCGTTAATCTGATGAACGTCACGCCTGATGGCGACTTCCAAACCTATAAAGCTGAAGATGGTGCCTTCGTCCGAGAAAACTTCTTTGGGCGTGATCCACGTGCTCTCAAACTGATCGAAGGTTGGGATGACGACAAGGTGTGGGGACTTCGTCGCGGTGGCCACGATTATCGAAAGCTCTATGCCGCATACGCTGCCGCAATGGCACATAAGGGCCAGCCCACAGTGATCTTGGCAAAGACAGTCAAGGGTTGGGGCCTTGGACCCCACTTTGAGGGTCGCAACTCCACACACCAAATGAAGAAACTTACGTTAGAAGATATTCAAACCTTCCGAGATCGTCTCGGTATTCCATTTAGCGATGACCAACTCGACAAGTACACCCCACCGTATTACCACCCGGGCAAAGACTCCGCTGAGTATGCCTACATGATGGAACGCCGAGCACAACTCGGTGGGCCACTTCCGAGTCGTGTCGTTCGGCCAAAGGCGTTGGTTCAGCCCGATGATTCGGTTTACGAATCTGTTACTCGCGGATCAGGCAAGCAAGAAGTGGCCACCACAATGGCCTTTGTTCGCATGCTCAAGGATCTCTTCAAAGACCCAGTAATTGGGCCGCGCTTGGTACCGATCATTCCCGACGAGGCACGTACATTCGGAATGGATTCACTCTTCCCCACCCAGAAAATCTACTCGCCTCACGGACAGACTTACACATCCGTAGATCGTGAGCTGATGCTCTCGTATAAAGAATCCAAGCAAGGCGTGATTCTGCATGAGGGGATTAACGAAGCGGGTTCAGTAGCTTCGTTTACTGCAGTGGGTACTTCGTATGCCACGCATGGCGAACCGATGATTCCGATTTACATTTTCTACTCTATGTTCGGCTTCCAACGCACCGGAGATAGTTTCTGGGCGGCAGCCGATCAACTCACTCGTGGATTCGTCTTCGGTGCGACTGCCGGTCGCACCACACTTAATGGTGAAGGCTTGCAACACGAGGATGGTCACTCACATCTGCTTGCGTCCACTAACCCTGCAGTGGTTTCTTACGACCCCGCATTTGCTTACGAGATCGGGCACATCTTCAAGGATGGTCTCCGTCGGATGTATGGCGAACATTC
>RGER01000368.1 GCA_009917815.1 Actinomycetota bacterium | reverse complement strand
CGGCGATCTGCTGGGCAATGTGATTCAGGATGGTGTTCTCGTGGTTGGACCACCGAAAGATAGTGCCTTGATCGTGTTCCAGCTCGGCCTTTAATGCCCGCAAGAACTCAAAACTCGGGAAAGCGGAAGCATAGTTTTCGAAAATGCGCTTGCGATTCGTCGCATACGGCTCGCGCAAAATGAACACACAAAGTCCACGTTGGTCCGGAGAGCCGGCTGAATACCAAGAGGATATTGCATTGTGATGATAAAGAATACCTTGAGCCAACGACCGTTCATGAACAAATAGCGAATATTCTTATCGTGGGTCCACGAATCATCGTACATACAGTCATCCAAAATCATAAATGACCTCGGGTCGAGGCGCGACTTTGCGCCCCCCTGTTGCTCACGCTGAATACGACTCATAATCATCTTCTGCCGCTTCACGAAGTTTGCCAAAATAATCGGAGAGAACTCGCCGTGAATGAAAAGCGGCGGAATCATTTTTCCATAGAAAGAGTTCGACTCTTCTGTACCGCTGATAACCGTACCGAGCGGCATCTCTTGATGATGAAAAAGGAGGTCGCGCACAAGAGTCGATTTACCGGTGCGCCGCCGCCCAATGAAAATTACTACGGCATCCTGAGGAATCTTGCGCATATCGAACTTTTTTAAGGATACATTCACTGCCGCTGCCATGGTGTCTGAATGTGTGCCACTTTTTTTCATTGCGTTTTACACTCAATAGAACATTTAAGATGGTTTGTAAGAATGGAATCAACGCTCCGGGGTATCACGCTACCTGCGCCCCGTTTCCGGCTTAGCCCGCTATCGGATAATCTATCTTCCGTAAATGGCTTCCATGCGCTACAGACATATTTTCCAACACTCGGCAAACTATTCCGTATAACGAAACACCAGACAAATGGGATTTGGCTGGATTCCAAACACAGAATAACGGCGATAGATATTTCTGGAACTTCCGGGGCATGTGTTCTAGACCTTGTTGAAAATGTGGATGGGACCGTGTCTGGAGAGACCATTAAGCGCGGGGCTTTCTTGAAAGTCACACATCTTTTGGACCCCATACGGTGGATGAAGGGGGAGTATAGTCTCCCGAAACAATCTGGTCTGCCCTGGCACACAAAGACCTGGTCTTCTGCGTGGACAAAGCTACAGGATACGTCCAACCAGGCCTATACGGAGACAGTGGCCGCCTACGCACTTGGAAGACTCCGTGAATCCGGCGTATCCCCGCACTTCAACGAGTTATACGGCGCTTTCTGCGCGCGCGCTGACCGCTATAGATACAATCTAACAGAGGAGTTTAAGAGTTTCCGTCATACTCGCTGGTTCTGGCATGGACAG
>RGER01000367.1 GCA_009917815.1 Actinomycetota bacterium | reverse complement strand
GCGGTCCGTGAAGCCATAGGGGATACGCCGCCCCTCTGGTGCCTGCTGCCCCACACAGGCCATCATCTGCGAGATGTTGATGGTGCTACCTTTGGAGCCCGCGCGCACCATCGCCACTAGACGATTCTCATCGGCGAGAGAGCCGAGACCAATCTTACCTGACTCCTCCGTCGCCTTATTCAGCTCGGTATATACCTTGTCCTCGAACTCCTGCTGATTCGACTTGCCCGTATTATTGTCGAACAAATCCAAGTGAATCTGTAGGAGAATCTTGTCAATCGCCGCCTTGCGCTTCTGAACAACTTCCTCCATCTGCTTACGCGTGTCCTCGTCGGCAATCAGGTCAGAGATGCCCACGGAGAAGCCATTGTATACGAGAAACTGCTCGACCGTGTTCTGCATCGAGTCAATCAGGTTCACCGTGTCCGTAGGGCCATAGTCCCGATAGGTCACATGAACAATACCCTTTGAAGGCTTGGAGAAGATATCCTTGTCAAAGATGCCCTGCGTAATCTGGCCCTCACGAATCTTCACGAAGTTGTCCTTGCTCTTATTGTCTTTGTAGAGCCCGTTGCCCATCTCCAAGTTGATAGGAGGCATGAGCTGCGTGAGCACCTGCTGGCCCGTCCAGCGCGCAGGCTTTCCCTCAGGCTTCCTGCCCGCAATAGGCATGTTGCCCTCGAAACGCTTGTTCCACATCATCATGTTCATGAACTCGCGCCGGTTGAATTCAATGTGCGGTTGCGTAATACGATAGGAGCCTACCAGCGTGTCCTGAACAATACCAATCAGCGGCTTCGCATGGCGCGGTGTCACAATCTGGTGCGGCACGGCCGCGATTTCCCCCAGCTCTGTGGACGCCTCGTAGGACTGAGGAATGTGCGCATTCATTTCATCGCCGTCGAAATCCGCATTATACGGCGCCGTGACGGAAACATTCAGGCGAAACGTGTTATAGGGCAGCACTTTTACGCGGTGCCCCATCATGGACATGCGGTGAAGAGTGGGCTGGCGGTTGAACAAGATGATATCGCCGTCATCGAGATGGCGATTCACCACATCGCCCACGTGAAGAACGATTTCCCGCCGGTTCACGTGCTTGAGCGATTTGATACTCCCATTCGCACTTACGATGGTCTTGGCACCCGGATGCTTATCCGCGCCATTCTGAATGAGCTTATACATCTGCTCCTTGTTATACGGCGTCACCTTCTCGGGCACCGTGAGATTAATGGCGATTTTCAGCGGAACACCAATCTCCGCGATAGAGATATTGGGGTCAGGCGTAATCACGGAGCGCGCAGAGAATTCCACACGCTTACCCTGTATATTGTAGCGAATACGACCCTC
>RGER01000366.1 GCA_009917815.1 Actinomycetota bacterium | reverse complement strand
CGGAGAATGTTGACGCTGCTGGAATCCTTGGTGGAATCTACAAGTACGCACCCGCCACCAGCGCACACAGCAAAAAGGCGCAATTGCTCGCATCCGGAGTAGCTGTGAACTGGGCCCTTAAAGCACAGAAATTACTGGACGAAGAATGGGGCGTCTCAGCCGACGTGTGGTCTGTTACTTCATGGAATGAGTTACGCCGCAATGGGCTTGAAGTAGATCGTCACAACATGCTTCATCCCGAGGAGGGTCGTCAAGAAGCATTTGTTACATCGCAACTTAAGGGTTCAGCAGGGCCTGTAATTGCGGTGAGTGATTTCATGCGTGCGGTACAGGATCAGATCGCCCCCTGGGTCGAAGGCGCCTTCACTTCACTTGGAACTGATGGGTTTGGTCTCTCGGATACTCGGGGTGCGCTCCGTCGTCATTTCCGGGTAGATGCAGAATCCATCGTGGTAGCCGCCCTGTATGAGCTCCATCGCCTCGGAGAAGTCGATATCTCAGTCGTCAAGAGCGCACTCGAGAAGTATGCGATTCATGACGTGAGCGCAGCTGATCCGGGTAACACCGAAGGTTCTGGCTGATCCTTTTAGAAAAGGGCATTCGCTAGCGAGGTGCGGCCTTTGACGATGCGTGGATCACTTGGATCTACGAGATCAAAGAGTGCAATCAAATGATCTTTGGCTTTCGCCCGTTCTGCACCTGACGTTGCCCGCACTACGTCGACGAGACGAAGAATGGCATCTTCCAAATGACCACCCACCATGTCGATATCCGCGCACCGAATCTGGATATCAACATCGAGTGGATGTTCCGCGGCTGCGGCACGCACTGCCTTGAAATCCACTCCCTTTACGCGGGCAAGGAGTTCCACTTGTGCCAAGCCAATCTTGGCGTAGACGTCGGTAGGTTTACGAGCAAGCAATTTTTGATATGAAATCCGCGCGCTGTCGTAATCGCCACGATCGATGGCATCAAGCGCCTCTGCCTCATCGGCGTCAATCTCTTCGTCATCGCCCTCAGCGCTGGTGTCGGAAGGTTCAGCACCTAACGTTCCAGTAAGACCTTGGCTCGCGGCGATCTCAAGAAGTTTGACCAACACCTCGCGTACCTGCTGTTCCGGCACTGCGCCTTGGAAGAGCGGTGCGATCTGCCCGTTAATGACCGCGATGACGGTGGGAATTGATTGCACTCGGAACGCTTCTGCAAGACGAGGGGCCGCTTCGGTATCTACTTTGGCGAAGCGAATATCGGCATTTGCTTCGGCTGCTTTTTCAAAAATTGGACCAAACATTTTGCAAGGGCCACACCATTCGGCCCAGAAATCCACCAGCGTGATTCCGTCTGCCATCA
>RGER01000365.1 GCA_009917815.1 Actinomycetota bacterium | reverse complement strand
GGTCCATATATGTACAAACATGATTTGAAGACGAAGGTGTTCATAAGTATCAAGGATACGATTGATGTGAAGACGCTTACGGCTGAGGAGGCTGACGCCCTATACAAGGCTGGCGTGGAGGCGAAGAAGTCTGGAGGATTCCGTGGCGGTAGCAGAGGCGGTAGCAGAGGCGGCCGAGGCGGCCGAGGCGGCTTCCGTGGTCGTGGTAGAAGTGGATAATAAAACTCTATAATTAGAATGGAAAGATCTAGATCTTCATCGCCCACTAATAAACCCACCGATATCTCAGGAAATCCCAAGCCTCCCAAGCCGAATAATGGTTGGACAAAGGAGCAAGAAGAGCTCATGGCCGGTTGGGCAGATATTGCAGCTTCCTATCGCTGGATGCACGACAAGGGCGAGAAGAAGATGGCGATATCCAATATGTGGATTACTGTACCTGTTATTGTATTGTCCACACTCACAGGATCTGCAAATTTCATGTTAGAGAGTATTGTGGGAAACAATCAAGAGTCGCAGAAGTATGCGCAGATAGGTATTGGAAGCGTATCTATTTTTACAGGTATTCTCACAACTCTCGGCAACTTCTTCCGCTATGCGCAGTCGTCCGAATCCAATCGCGTAGCTTCTATTGCGTGGGGCAAGTTCCAGCGCCAAGTGGCCGTAGAGCTCGCCCTACATCCGAAAGAGCGTATAGATTCCATGGATTTCTTGAAGATCTGCCGTTCCGACCTAGATCGTCTCATTGAGCAGTCGCCTCCTATACCCGATGACATCATCAAGGAGTTTGAGACGGAGTTTGAACATATCAAGGATTTCAAGCGCCCTGATATTGCGCACGGTGTGGATCACACCAAGGTATTCAACTCCAAGGATGAGCGTCTCAAGCAAGTGGCAACAGATGCTGCTGTCTTCTTACAGCAGAAGCGTAAGGTATGGCATGAGGCGATGATGCCTGATGTAGATAAGCGTCTGGAGAGGGCCGTCGCAGATTTATCAGGGACTATCTTACAGGCGATGCACGAGCGTGTGGAGAATTTAGAGAAACAGGTGATACAGCAACAGGAATCGCGCAAGGGTATTCAACATCCGATGTCATTTACCAGAAGTACCCTGGTTGACAGGGGCAGAACGATGTCGAGGCGCTCTCTAGATGAGCCGAAGAAATCGGTGTCTTTCAATCCTCTGAAAGATCCGAATGCTCCTGCCACAACAACTACAGATGTTGTTGTCACGGTGAATGAGCCTGAGGAGGAGAAAAAGTAAAGCGGCTTTGTAAAAAATTGATTCGTGCCAGGCCCCGTATGGCCTGTCCCGCTTACAATGTTCTGGAACCCGAACGCCCCTCAG
>RGER01000364.1 GCA_009917815.1 Actinomycetota bacterium | reverse complement strand
CAGGGGCTGTTCTCCGTACACTTTGATGATGATGCGTCGCAGATAGAAACTCCGAATTCATCTATGCGTTCCACCACGTTTCATTATTCCACGCCCAGGTCTGAGGCTAGCCATATTAGTTTGGAGGATGCAGGAGAGCTGAACCCTGAGATTGTGGAGCTGGAGAGCGTGGGCTCCCTGGAATCTGCGTCTTCTTCTCACGAAGATGGATCTGGCTCTGGATCTGGGTCAGAGGAATCTGAGTGCTCAGAAGAGTCTTATGAAGACTCGGCGGTATTTATGGAGCTGAAAGAGTTTCCCGTCATGTTAATCTTCCAGGAGAAGATGGAGGGTGTCTTGGATTCTATGCTAGACGACGAGGGTGAATTAGTAGGTGCGCCTAGACACTCAGAGGCCTGGGAACAACGCTGGATTGCGTGGACGTTCCAGATTGTGGCAGCGCTCTGTGCGGCGCAGGGTGCCCTCGGATTCACCCACAACGACTTACACACGAATAACATCGTGTGGAAGACAACGGACCTGGAGTGGCTACATTACATTTCTCGCGACGGCACTGTATGGAAGGTGCCGACCTTTGGAAAAATCATGTGCCTCATTGATTTCGGTCGTGCGGTATATCGCGTGGGAGAGCAGTGGTTCGTAAGTGACGACTATGAGAGAGGTGGGGATGCCGAGGGTCAGTACATGTTTGGTTCACTGTTAAAGGGGTCTGATACACCTATTTATCCGAATCCCTCATTTGACCTCTGTCGCTACGCCGTGAGTGTGATTGATGCGCTATATCCGGAACAGCCGGCAGAGAAGCCTGATGGAGCTATTCTCAGCCAGGAGTGTTTGTGGAAGGTGAATGAGACGGTGTCGCCCTTCTGGAATCTCTTGTGGTCGTGGCTCATTGACGATGACGGAAACAATGTCTTGCGCGAGGAGTACGGTGAGGAGAGGTTTCCGGACTTTGACTTATACCAGCACATTTCTGAGAAGGTGACGAATTGTAAGCCCCAGGATCAGATCCGCAAAGAGATTTTTAGCGGATTCCAGGTAGCGCGGGATTCATTAGGACCCGAGGTGAAGTTGTACCCGCTCTTTTGCTGAGCTAGAATTAGTAGGAGATGTCAGGTGTCAATGAGTATCAGTGTGTTTTAGAGGAATTACATCGTTTAAAAAAGGCCAATGATACACTTGTTGGTATTATAGAGAATCAATCTACTATAATGGCGAGGCAAGAGGCTCTGATAAAAACACTTCTCACAGCAATAGAGGGTCTCAATAAATTTGAAACATCAGGCAAATAGTGTAGACAAGTCCCCTTTGCCATGGATAATGAACACGTACTAAACTTTCATGAAGGCGT
>RGER01000363.1 GCA_009917815.1 Actinomycetota bacterium | reverse complement strand
CATCAATGCCTTGAGCATTTGGCAGCCATTTAATCCACTTAACACCTTTTTTCGCCCATTTTTCTAACTCTTTAACTGCATCCCTACGATAAGGATGAACGGAAATTACAGGAACAAAAAGATTGGGATATTTTTCGTAAAACTTAAACATGTAGTCGTTAGAAACGTAAAATTCGCTTTTGGCATTGTTAATCGTTCCGTCAGAATTAAGGCTGACCGAAATGCGCTCATCTAGAGAACTTTTATCTCCGCGTGCTTCAAGGAGCTCGCTCTGGATGTCGGAAATAGCTCCGTCCAAAAGATCCGAGTTTTTGTTAATGGCGATGTCCCACACATTTTCGTATTCGCCGTTGTTGGGTTTGATGAGGCCGATGTTGGGTGTCTTTAGCGCCATTAGTCTACTCCATGTACAGCGTGTACCTGATCGTCACCGTCACGTCGTTGGCGACTTCAAACGGGATACTCTTAAAACAGCGAATCGACAGAACCACCTCGTCTGAGGGAGGAACGTCGGGAGATGTTACAGGTGTGCGGATAAGTCCGTTCTCGGACACAGGGTTAACAAATACCAGCCCGACCTCGTTCACGCGGGGCTGGCTCGGGTTTGCGTAAGCCGACATAGCGACATCGACCGCGTTAAACTGCGCCACAAACCGACACTGATTTACTGACCCGTCGACGCCCGAATTAACGCTCAGCTCGCGTGAGTCGACGTCCTTGCGGTAGATCTCGTGGAAAAGAGAGGTAAGGTTTTTGGTGGGAACCTTGGGAACTGTCGGGTCGGCAGGAATTGTCCCCTGGTCGCCGATACACATTCTGTTGATGATTCGAGGCTGCGTTGTCGGGGAAACCACTGAAAGGGTCCGAATAATCTCGGCATTACCCGTATACAGGATGATGTTGTGCACATCCTGGTGGTCAAACAGCTCGCCATTCCTATATGCCCAGATCTCAACGCGGCCCTTAAGGCCAAAGTGGTCTAGGTGCGCGGGGTTCTTGCCTAGCATGGAATCTATTCTAATAGCTTTAATCAAGGCTGTCGACAACAACTGCCTAGTTAAAAAACAGAAAACCTAACTACTTAGGCGACTCCGGGCTCGTCGCCGGTAGGGGGCGGGGCCCTTGGAAAAGTAGGTTCTTGTGTCTCTGTCGGATAGTTGACTAGCCGCATTATGTATGGCTAGGGGTATACCTGTGTCTCGGGTCCTGCGGATCCCTCGCGAACCAAGATCGTGAGGTCCTCGCCAAGCGTAATTACCTCTGAATCTAGGCACAAACCCGAATTTAGCTCCGTCTCCGCTAGCGTCAAAACATCGCTAGTTGTTTCAACGGCAGGGTTATAATCCAGATT
>RGER01000362.1 GCA_009917815.1 Actinomycetota bacterium | reverse complement strand
ACCATCTGGAAACTCATCTCGCGCGGAGACTCCATAAGCGCCTCGGGTTTCTTGAGAATTGCCGTTGAAAACCGTAAACGCCACCAGCCAAGCGCCTTCTTGGCAGCCATTGCACCGGCGTTTGGCCTGAACTCGGCCGAAGAAATGAAGACGCGCATAAGAACCGTCGTACAACCGCCCGTGTTCATGTCACTCAACTACGGCAATTTCCTCTTTGACTTTTTCAATCCGGCCATGGTGGAGCCTCCTGAGATGGTCATACGCAAATACGCGACGCGCGGACTAATCCTGGATTCTGGTGTTGGCACACATCGCGAGGCCATTGTTCGCTCATGGAAGTCCTATGAGAAATTCAACCAGTTCATGGAAAATACCGCACATGTCAAAGAATACCGCCAGTTTGCGCAACTTCTCTCGCTTCCTGGACTCTTATCGCCCAATGGCCTCCTATTCATCGTGCTAGAGGTGGGTTCCAAGGGCGATATACAGTTGCGCTGTCCTCCGTATGGTGTGACAGAGCAAATGGTGAACAGATGCGACATAGCCTTCCTTTTACACTATTACACGAATGTATGGGAACCCGTTATATATACGGAAAATATCCCTGAGGAAGACAAGCATCGCTCATTTGTGGTATTCAAGAGAGAAGAAGAGGAGAAGTGGCCAGAGATTGTACACAGGCGCTTACAGGAGTATAAGAGAATGTGCCATAGCAGTGGCATTGGCATATATACGGATTCACCCAAGATAAATCCGGCTACTCTCATCCCACTCAGTATGGCTATCACACTGGGCGGATCTCCTTATGCCATTCTGCGCGACACCTATAACCATATTTCTGGTGTTCTATTCAAATTGGACTCGGGTGGCATTGTACTGGTCCCTGTCATAGATGATGGCACGGTACACACGACTCTGAAAGTAGAGCTGGATTGGCGCAACTTCATGACAAAGCTGGCCTCTGCCACGGCAGCCAAGGAGTTTTATGATACGCGTATTTTACCCACGTTAGAAGGCCAGATGAAGGAGGCATATACGATTGACGGTGTCTGGCGACTAGATAGATCGGTTCCTGAGCGCGAAGATATGTATGGCCTGCATTTCGCCAATGGAATCATCGTGCCTGTGAAGAAGCCTGAGGGGGGCGACACAGTATTTGAATCGGAGTTTGTACAAGAAGGCCAGGAGTCAAGTTGGTGTATTGATACGCGTCTCGTATTTGGTACGGCGTGCAAAGGCGATGTAAAGAAGGGAAAAGATGCGACGATGGAAATAGATTACAAGGAGTTGGAGGAGATATATGAGCATCTTCGCTTCACGTTTGCAAATTGGCTCGCGGTACAGCCCCCTGGCATGCGAGAACAGCTCAATGGTATTTT
>RGER01000361.1 GCA_009917815.1 Actinomycetota bacterium | reverse complement strand
ATTAGTCATCGGTTTCTATGATGGCGCCATCGGTCCAGGCACGGGTTCCTTTCTGGTATTCGCATTGGTTGCAATCCTGGGGTACGAGTTCTTACGGGCCTCTGCCATCGCAAAGTTGGTGAATGTGGGGACCAACTTGGCGGCCATCGCCGTCTTTGGGATTCATGGCTCGATGATTTTGTGGCTAGGCCTCACTATGGCCCTCTTTAATGTGGCTGGCTCGTTAGTGGGATCTCGTCTTGCCATCAGTGGAGGTTCGCGGCTTGTCAGAAGGATTTTCCTCTGTGTGCTGGTGATTTTGATGGTGCGTTTGGGATGGGACGTCTTCTAAACGCGCAGGTTTTGAACTCTTGCGTCTGTGCACTATTCTGAGCACCGCAGTTACAATTTAACAGGAGGAATTATGCGTGACCTGATTGCCGCTCTCCTGACTGCACCTCTTGAAAATCTTGGATTTGATTGCGAAGAAATTTCGGTTACTCCTGCGGGTAAACGTCGCATCGTTCGTGTTCTTATTGATAAAGAGGGCGGTCTCAATCTTGATGACGTGGCTGAAGCCTCTCGCCTCGTCTCAGAGATTTTGGATGAGCACGAGGCCAAGTTGGGCAGCACGCCCTACACGCTTGAAGTTAGTTCCCCTGGAGTTGATCGTCCGCTCACACTCGAGCGCCATTGGGTGCGCAACATCTCGCGCCTCGTCAAGGTCGTCTTCCGAGAGGGAGATCCTCTTACTGGACGCATCATGAGCGTGCACGGCGGAATGGCAACGCTGGACGTCTCCGGTGTGTTGCAAGAGATTGCGATATCTGATGTTGCCAAGGCGCGAGTCGAAGTCGAATTCAATAGAGAAGAGAAGTAGCTATGGCGATGGACGTTGACCTTGTAGCGCTTAAGGCTCTCTTCTCCGATGGGCGCACACCTGTTGAATTGATGATCAAGACCATTGAGGATGCTGTTCTCGAAGGCTACAGACAGTATTTGTACGTTCCCGCAAAGGGAGCAAGTTCGGCCGATCCTGGTGCGTGTGCAGTTCTCAACCCCATCACCGGATCAATGTCGATCGTGGTTCGCGAATTCGATGCAGAAGGCACGATGACATCAGAAGTCGACGTGACGCCAGTGGGCTTTAGTCGTATCGCTGCGAATGAAGCCAAGCATGCAATTTCAAAGATGCTCCGAGGCGTGAAAGACCAAGAGATATTTGGTGAGTTCACGGGCTCGGTCGGTGACATTGTGACTGGAGTTATCCAACAAGGACGCGATCCCAAAATTGTTCACGTGGACCTTGGCAGGATTGAGGGAACCATTCCACCTTCAGAGCAAGTACCTGGTGAAGAGTACAAACACGGCGAGTATCTCAAATGCCTCATCATTGAAGTG
>RGER01000037.1 GCA_009917815.1 Actinomycetota bacterium | reverse complement strand
CCACTCGTCGTTCGGCGCGGATTGGTGTTATTTGAAGCCCCACCGACGAGCGCCTGTATCTCTGCAAGAAGCGGACGCCGGCCTTCCATGGCAACCGTGATACAGGTACCGGGCACAGGTTCGCTATGACGACTTAAGAATAGCCCTGTGGGATCGGCCAAACCCTCGATGCCGTTCTCGTTGAGATCAAAGCAACCCACTTCGTCGGTAGCTCCAAAACGATTCTTGATGGCGCGCACGAGGCGAAGGCGAGTGTGCTTCTCGCCTTCGAAGTTGAGCACTACATCGACCAAATGCTCGAGGAGCCTTGGGCCTGCAATCGAGCCATCCTTGGTGACATGTCCCACCATGATCGTGGCGAGCGCGCGTTCTTTAGCGACTCGAATGAGCGCGCCGGCAACTTCGCGCACTTGGGTTACCCCGCCAGGTGATCCATCTACTGATTGGGTGGAGATTGTTTGCACACTATCGACGATAAGTAGATCAGGTTTTACTTGATCAACGTGGGCAAGTAAAACGCCGAGGTCGCTTTCGGCCGCAAGAAAGAGGTTGGGGTGAAGAGCTTTCAGACGCTCTGCACGGAGGCGGACCTGCGATGCGGATTCTTCGCCCGTCACGTAAAGAACTTTCATGTTTGCTTTTGCGCTTTCGGCGCTTACTGCCAATAACAGAGTTGATTTACCGACGCCTGGTTCACCAGCAAGAAGAATTGCGGCTCCTGGAACAATTCCGCCACCAAGCACGCGATCGAGTTCTGGAACTCCCGAAGAGCGCGCGATCGCCGATTCCACATCAATCTCTGCGATAGGTCTTGCAGGAGTCACGATGCGTCCGGGTTGTAGAGATGCCTTGGTAACTCCGCCAACTTCGTCTACGGAGCCCCATGCCTGACACTCAGGACATTGGCCAAGCCACTTCACGCCACTCCAACCACATTCCGTGCAGCGGTAGAGATCCGGCTTTGCCATCTTAGTTACTTCTTTAACCGATCGGCTTCAAGAGTTGCTGGATGCACGATGAAGAGTGGCAAGTTACGAGACTTCAGCGCCGATTGCGCGGCCATGCGTTGATCACAAATGTCGGCAAGCACTTCGTAGGCTTTCTCATTCATCATCGCAATGAGTTCGGTTTTGTTGGTGATGTAAAGCGGCTCGGAAGCAATGTGCGCTTCGGGATTACCAGAGCAGTACCAATCGAGTTCTTCACCGCCCTCGCCCCAACTACGACGATCGAATTCGCCTATCACTGTGACCGAGATCTTCTTTCCATCCCCGCGGTCAAGTTCTTCGTAAGATTGACGAAGGGGTAATTGCCAACACACATCTGGTTTTGTTTCTACAAAGTGCACGCCTTCGCGAATTGCTAGGTGATGGAAAGAGCAACCTTCGCCGCCGGCAAATCCGGGGCGGTTAAGGAAGATGCATCCGTCTTCTACGACGCGGGTCTTCTTGTCGCCCTCGTCATCTCTTTCAATGATGTCTAACTTGCCTTTAGATTTCTCTGGTTGACCCTCGGCAAAGAATTGCCAGGTCTCTGGAGTCAGCCGGGCGGCCCATTCGCGGACCCGCTTCTCATCTTCTTTTCCGGTGAAGTGCGCGCCTTGGCTGCAACATCCGTCGAATGGACGCTCCTCAAAGATGCCCTTACATCCGGCACCGTAAATGCATGTCCAGGAGGAGGTGAGCCAGGTGAGGTCGCACTTCCACAACTCGGTGGGATCCACAGGATCAGGGAACTCCACCCAGTCGCGAGCGAAATCGAGGGCTACTTCGTTGGTTTGAGAATGTTTCGTAGGTGACACAAGAGGTGAGCCTACGGTCTTCTCGCGGTAAGTTCATCTCCGTGAGTCTTGAGACCGTGGATATCTCCCCACAGGAGCCAATTTCAGGGCGCCGGCTCGGGGTTTTGGACGTCGGGTCTAACACCATTCACCTCTTGGTAGTCGATGCACATCGCGGCGCCGCTCCCATCCCCGCTACCAGCCATAAGGAAGAGCTCCGACTCACTGAGTTCCTCCTCCCCAACGGCGCCATTAGTCGTGCTGGCCGCGATCAATTATTAGCCGCGATTCAACGCGCGGTGGCGGCCGCTGATCCACATGGGCCAGAGGAGTTACTCGCCTTTGCAACATCAGCTTTACGTGAAGCGGCCAACGGCGATGAGATCCTCGCGGAGATCTCCCAAGAGTGTGGTATCGATTTAGAAGTACTCTCCGGTGGGGATGAAGCTCGCCTCACCTTCCTTGCGGTTCGGCGGTGGTTTGGCTGGTCCAGTGGTCGACTGCTTGTCCTCGACATTGGCGGTGGATCGCTAGAAGTTGCCTGTGGTACCGACGAGGATCCGGAGGAAGCGTTCTCGCTTCCACTCGGTGCTAGTCGGCTCACGGCGGCTCACCTGAAGGGAGATCCCTTCGATTCTGGTGATATCAAAAATCTACGACGTCTTGTTCGTTCATCTATTGCCGAAATCGTTCCCGAAATTCTTCGTCTGGGATCGATCGATCATCCCGTTGCGACCAGCAAAACATTTCGTTCACTTTCACGCCTTTGCGGTGCAGAACCATCGACCGCCGGCCCTCTTGTACCTCGGCTCTTGAAGAGAGATGTGTTAGAAGATTGGTTGCCCCGAATCTTCGCTATGACCACACATGAGCGAGCCAAGCTTCCAGGTGTTTCGATATCGCGGGCCAATCAATTAGTCGCAGGCGCCATTGTGGCTCATACTGCGATGGATCTCTTAGATATAGAAGCACTTGAAATCTGTCCTTGGGCATTACGCGAGGGAATTATTCTTCGCCGATTGGATTGGCTCAATCAGTGAGCACTCCCGTTGGTTTATCAACCGCGTCGTGTTTCCCAGAAACTTTGGCCGATACATTCGCCATAGCTAAGGAACTTGGATACGACGGTATTGAAGTAATGGTTTCAAATGAAGGAGCTACTCAAGATGCAGGTGCCATCATGCGCCTCGCTGACCATTTTGATCTCCCTGTGCTCTCCGTACATGCTCCCTGTTTATTGATTACGCAACGCGTGTGGGGTTTAGAGCCGTGGACAAAAGTTGTGAATAGTGTGGAGTTAGCGCAGAGGTTAGGTTCTCCGATTGTAGTTTTGCATCCACCCTTTAGATGGCAGCGAAAATACGCAAAAAATTTTGCAGAGAAAATTAATGTGCTCTCCCAAGAGAGCGGCGTGGACGTTGCTATCGAGAATATGTTTCCGTGGAGCGCTAAGAACCGCGAGTTGACTGGCTATCTCCCAGACTATTCAGTAGTCAATATGGGGTATAACAATGTCACGCTGGACCTCTCCCACACGGCAACTTCGGGCGAAGACCCCTTTGCAATCATTGAGCGCGAAAACGTGGTTCACCTCCATTTAGCCGACGGTCTTGGTTCTCCCAAGGATGAACATCTGCCACCGGGACGTGGAACCCAACCTTGTGCCGCAGTTCTCCAACGCCTCAAGGATTCTCCTGCCCTCAAGTCGGTTGTCCTCGAGGTCTCTACGAGGCGGGTATCTTCTCGTGAGGAACGCCTTGCCCTACTTGCGGAATCTTTAACTTTCGCTCGCGCCAACCTGCAGTAGGCTCTTTCCTGAAAGAGAGGTCCATAGTGTTACGCGACACGATCCTGGCAGCCAGCAGAAATGAAAAACTCCGTGAGTTCGTGAGCACGGGACCGCTCACCAAAGGCGTGGTCGAACGCTTTGTTGCGGGCGAAGAGCCACTTGATGTCATTGCCACTGCTAATCGATTGACGAATGATGGACTCAATCTCACCGTTGATCACCTTGGCGAGGATGTGCTTGATCGCGATGCAGCCAACGGCACCAAAGTTGCCTACCTCACTCTTTTAAAATTGATTTCTGAGCATCAAATGGCAGATCGAGTAGAAGTTTCAGTAAAGCTTTCCGCACTTGGACAGGCACTGCCAGGTGATGGCGAAAAAATCGCATTGGAGAATGCGTTCGAGATTGTGCGCGCGGCAGCACAAATTGGCACCACAGTTACTTTAGATATGGAAGATCACACCACTACCGACTCCACTCTCGGTGTACTTCGGGAACTCCGCAAAGAGGTTCCCTCGGTGGGCGCAGTCCTTCAGTCCTATCTCTTACGTACGGAGGCTGATTGCCGTGATCTCGCATATGAAGGTTCACGTGTGCGCCTTTGCAAAGGTGCCTATAAAGAACCAGCCAGTGTGGCCTTTCAATCAAAGAGCGAAGTAGATCGTTCATACGTTCGTTGTATGCGCGTGTTAATGATGGGTCAGGGTTATCCCATGCTCGCTACCCACGATCCTCGACTCATCGAGATTGCAACGTCACTCGCGCTACGTTCACAGCGCGCGAGTGGCACTTTTGAGTATCAAATGTTGCTTGGGATTCGCCCCGATGAGCAGATTCGCCTTGCGCAGCGCGGTGAGAAGGTTCGTATTTATGTCCCGTATGGTCAGGATTGGTATGGATACCTCATGCGGAGGATGGCAGAGAGACCAGCCAATCTGACATTCTTTCTCCGTTCGCTTCTTTCTAGGGGGTAGTCATGGCCAAGATCGCCATCTTGGGGGCCGGAGTGATGGGCGAAGCTCTCCTCTCAGGTTTGATGCGCTCAGGCTATGCACCTTCGGATGTAGTAATAACCGATACTCGCCCCGAACGTCTTGAACAGCTCTGTCACAAGTTTGGCGTAACGAGCGCTTCGAATCCAGCAGCCGTCACCGGTGCGGAGACTGTAGTGCTCGTAGTGAAGCCACAAGATATGGCGAACTTACTTCGAGAGATTGCTTCAAGCATTCACCCCGACGCTTTGGTGATTTCAATGGCGGCAGGTATCACTACAGTCGCGCTCCAAACGGAGTTGCCTTCAGGTATAGCGGTCGTACGCGTCATGCCGAATACTCCAGCGTTGGTCGACAAAGGCATGACAGCTATTTCTCCCGGGTCCCATTGCAGCGAAGATCACCTGGCGCACGCAGAGAGTTTGCTTCGTAGTATCGGAAGAGTAATTCGGATTGCTGAGAAGCATCAAGATGCGGTTACTGCAATCAGCGGTTCTGGACCGGCTTATATTTATTACGTTGTAGAGGCCATGATTGAAGCAGGCGTCTTACTTGGCTTGCCACGTGCGACAGCTTCAGAGCTCACGTTGCAAACTGTTATAGGCGCCGCCGCAATGCTAGATGAAACGGGCGAACATCCAAGTGTGCTTCGGGAGAACGTCACTAGTCCCGCTGGTACCACCAGCGCCGCGCTTCGTGAATTAGATGATCATAAAGTTCGCGCTGCCTTTCTTTCTGCCATGGAAGCGGCGCGTGATCGCTCACGTGAATTAGCGCAGGGCCAGTAGTACAAAGCCAATGACCTTCGCTCAAGTAAGTGGCTTTACCCTTCTCGTTGCCCTGCTCACCGTTCTTCCTGGGGCAGATGTTGCGCTCATTCTTCGTGCCGCTCGAACTGAAAGTAAGCGAGTCGCTTTTATTACTGGCGTAGGTATCGCCGCGGGTTGTTTGGTGTGGGGCGGGGCGACCGCTGAAGGTTTAAGCGCCTTATTGATCAGATATCCGCAGGCATACCGCACCATTTCGATTCTCGGCGGGCTCTACCTTCTCTGGTTGGGTTGGTCTGCGCTGCGCACGAAGGATGGAAAGATCGCAACTACATCACATTTAGGATTTAAAAGTGGGTTTCTTACCAACATCCTCAATCCCAAGGTCGGTGTCTTCTACCTCTCGCTCTTACCGCAATTCGCCCCGCCTGGCCCCGGTTTACTCTGGCGCTCGCTGCTGCTGGCTGCCATTCATGCCTTCCTCTCGCTCCTCTGGTTCACCATCCTGATCTTCTTGTTTAGCAGGGAACTCCCAGGGTGGTTGGCGAGATTATTGCCATGGGTTACTGGTGCGGCGCTGACGCTCTTTGGGTTGCGCACAATCTTCCTCACCTAACCGTAGGCTCATCTCCATGAAGCGCATCTATGTGAGTCGACTAGGACTCGCCGTCGCGCTCCTTCTGCTCGCGCCTCACGCATCACCCGCGACAGCGGTGAATTCTTTGTCGAAAAATCTCTTATTGGGAGTTGAAGACGATGCATCGATCGTCATCGCTCATAAAAATGGGTGGATTATCGGTGGCACAACCTTTGAAAGTAGTGAAAGTTCAACGGTTTTCGCTGATCGCCCACTCGGTGGTAGCGATATGTGGGTTTCAAACCTAGACGGGACCCTCGTACCCACGTGGACTCATCGAGTCGGCACAGCCCAAGACGATATTTTCGGAGGCGCCACTCTTGATCTCAATGGAAATATTTGGTTGGTCGGTGCATCGCAAAGCGAGAGCGCTACCACTACCCCAGTAGTGCTAACCACGCCGGCGCCACCTACGCTCGCTCCAGGCAATAACCCCATCACCGTAAACCCTGACGGCGTATCGCTCTCTTCTCCGTTAGTGGCGCCGCCGCGACCGCTGGGTCAACTCATGATTCAAGGATTGCGTGCTGATGGTAGTGCGCTACTAAAAACAAACATTAGTTTTGGTACAAAGTATTCGGTTCTTCCTGCTGGTGTGGTTTCAGATACCACCGGGCTGTGGATTGCCGGAACTGTTCTTACGCTTGAAAGTAAAGCGCTTCGTGGTTTTTATCTAAATTGTGATTTCGCACTTCAATGTAAGGCTCCTATTTATCTTGGTAAGAGTGGTACATCGATACGCACAATTGCATCGAGTGGAGAGAATTTATTAGTAGCCGGATCTACGACTGATACGTGGAAAGGCAAACCGGCTATCGGCAAAGTTGATGCACTCGCACTTGTCATTAATTCAAAGAGCGGAATTATTTTGCAAACGCAACGGAGTGGAAATTCCGGAACTCGACGTTCGTGGGAGAGTGGCGCTTTTGCAAATGGCGAGGTAGTTCTTGCCGGCACTGTTGATTACGGCAAGAAGATGGAGATTGTCACCACTACTTTCTCCAAGGTGGGGGGAGTCGTGAGCACGGCGCGATGGCTGGGCTCTCCCCGAGTAGCCCTCTCTCCTCGCGCAGGGGGCGCGCTAGCACTTGCCTTCTCGACCTCCTCCAGTGAGTTGAAAGCGATCGCACCCCAGGCCCGAGGGGTCGCCCTCGATGCGCTCGCTATCAGCCTCTCGGCGAGTAAATCGGGCAGACGTACGCTCAGCGCCACCCATGTGAGTCCACGGGCGGGAGATCAGCCGCTCCTGGCGCTGGGGGCGAACCCCACGGGGGTATTGCTGATTTCTGGCTCGACCGAGGGGCAACTCTGGCTCGACTTCTACCCCGATTCGGGTTCCGGGGCGGTAAAGCGATAGCCTGACGCTTTCAGCTACGAAAGGTTTACTCGTGGGTTCAGTCATCAAGAAGCGTCGCAAGCGGATGGCCAAGAAGAAGCACCGCAAGCTGCTTAAGAAGACGCGTATTCAACGACGCAACAAGGCCTAGCCTGCGCTTAAGGCGCGAGCCAGAGCAGCCCGAGCGGGCTTCCCACGAGGAGGCCGATCTTGCTGCTCACTCTGGTCCAGATCGCTCCCAGGCTTTGCGTCGAATCAACTCCGGAGATGAGTTTTCCACTTCCGCTCGTTAACTCCGCCGCGCAGAGTCGCCCCTGGCAACCGAAAGCCAGACTCTTACCGTCGATGGCCAAAGGCAGCGTGGGCGCTCCTAACCCGGTTGTGATGACCGTAGAAACTTCGCTCGCGGTGAGCTCTTTGTAGAAGAGAGTGTCGGCAATGGGGGTAGCTGCCCCCTTGGTAGAGGCAGCAAGCCATGATGCATAAATCTTATTTCCGACGGCTCCGATTGCTACGCCGTATCCAGCAACCGGGAATCGAGCATCTGCCGCATCAAGAGTTTCGAACTTCCAATCTGCTGGATTTGCGGATGCACGAAATGCATGTCGTATATCGCCTTGTGTCGCCTTACGATCGCGGTCGATGGTGATTACTGAATCGTAAATAAGATGAACGTTCTTTCCCACAGCTGTAGCAGCTAAATGGAAACCTACGTCGCCAGTGGTGCGACCCTCTGTCTTACGATCTCCATCGACAAGTTCGTACTGCCAGCCCTTTCCACTTTGAAGGGCGCCCAAGAGAATGCCTTGGCTATCGTCTCGATAGAAGACTTGAAGTCCTGACGCGGTGGCGACACAAGCGTTGCTTACATTGACATCGCTCTTTGTGCGTACGCGAATAGGATCTTCCACCTCTTGAACGGTGGGGCCATTACCATCGACGATGTCGAAGTTCCACTTCTTTCCATCGAAGGCTGCATGGCGGAGATCTTTATCCTCCATATCTGAATAAAAGACATGGAGAATCTGACTCTTAGCCGGGCCCGTGACGCAGGTACTCAACGCGCCATCGAGATTATGGGTAGTAGCTCCACCTATCACAGAATTTCCATCGATTGTCTCGATGACCCATTTCTTATTTACTAATGTCGCGCGTTTGAGATAACCCGTGCGCTTATCGTTATAAATAAAGACGTTTTGATTTCGCCACACGGTGGCTGCTGTGAAGGAGGGGTCTGCCCCGACATCGATAGTGGTTGACTTCCAGCTCAGTTGTGGTGTTACGGGCCCAGCTGTTGCGGCGACACTTGTACCCAATGGATTTACTGCTCTGATTGAAAATGTATATGAAGTTCCAACCTTGAGATTGGGGATAGCAACCGGAGATCTCTCTACCTTTGTCAGAATTGCACCCGGCATAGTGGTAATTTCGTACCCGGAAACCTGTGTGATTCGCGCATCGGTAGGTGGATCGAAATTAATGATAACTGAGCGATCACCTACCAACGCCGTGACATTTCGAGGCGCCGATGGCAGCGCGGTGACCGCGCCTGCTGGTGGCTTGGTACGCAAATCTTCAAGCATGGCTACCGCAAGTGGGCCCACATCGTGAATCACTTCACCCGCATCTAGCTGCGGAGACATGAGTGAATTCTTATCTCCACTCGGAAAAGCATTCTCGTCGAGGTGGCTGATCGATGAGCCATCGTCATAACGAGTAGGCGCATAAATCTTCGGTTTACTTCCGCCATTGGCAGCGATCCCCGAAGTGCCGCCCCAATAGAGAGTATTTGTGAGCGCTCGACCTAACTCGATCGATGGTGACGGCAAATCGGAGAGTCGCTTGTCGTCAATCGTTCGCGTGAACGCGTCGTATGCAGTGGGCCTATCGAGCGTACCTATTCCGGAATACGGGTCGTATGTGTCTGAGGAGAGGAATCCAAGTCCATGACAGAGTTCATGCAGAACAACCGTGACCAAGTCGTACCGACCGAAAGAGGGACGACCATCGGTGCCGAAGTACCACGCAGTCCCCGAGGAGAAACGCGCCACGATCTCAGCGCTTGATGGATCAAGATCTTTTCCCGCGATCGCATTGGCTAACGCCGATGGATAGTAGAGATCCTTATCGGGTGCATTGGTGAAGCCGTTGTGATAATTACCTGGTCGCGCCGAACCGAGCACGCTAGCTCCAAGGTTTGACCAGGTGGCATCAATCGTGATGGGGACCGACGAGGGAAAGAGCTCGGCCCAGATCCCCACTGCAGCATCAAAAGCGACCTTGGCCTGCTCTGGAAAATTTGTGTACTTGACGGTGATCGTGGTGGGTTTGGAGAGTGCTCGCTTCTCGCGCGGCAGTGTGGGGGCGAACTCATTCACCAAGCCGCCAGCGTAGAGGTAGCCCCATTTGAGGGCGGGCTTCGTGTGGCTGGCCAGCGCCTCGGCGGGGGTGGCCGAAAGTGCGTTCACAAGCGAGAAGACGAGCGCTATGGCCAGGAGGCTAGCGCCAGATGACCGAAGGGCCCGATTAACCCGATCAACCCGGGGCGTACTGGGACGGTGGCGTCGCATGGAGGTGACGGTATCAGCCGGAAGGGGGAGAATAAGAGGCACCTAGGGATATCTCCCCAACTTCCCAGGGTTGAGAGGCGGAGCGTGATGAAGCGCGTACTCGTGGCTGGCGCCGCTCGCTATCTTGGCAACGCCCTGCTCTCGTCGCTGGCAAACGATCCAGGGATCGAAAAAATCATCGGAATAGATATCACCGCGCCTGATCACGACTTCGGACGTGCCGAATTCATACGAGCAGATATTAGAAATCCAGTCACAAGTCGAATCATTGATGACCACGGAATTGATACGGTCGTGCACGCGGGTGTGCTCTCTACGCCACTTGAACATGGCGGCCGTTCTGTGATGAAGGAAATAAACGTCATCGGATCAATGCAACTTCTGGCTGCCTGTAAGAAATCACCTTCGGTTAAGAATGTGATCATTAAGTCAACGACCGCAATTTACGGTGCTAGTTCCAAAGATCCCGCGCTCTTCAGGGAGAGCACTCAGCCTGGACGTTTGCCAACAACTGGATTTGCCAAAGATTCGAATGAGGTCGAAGGTTACGTGCGAAATTTTGCACGGCAAAGAAGTGATGTACGGGTGACTACGCTTCGTTTTGCAAACGCTATCGGCCCCGAAATGGTCACCCCGCTAACAACTTATTTTGAATTACCAATATGGCCAGCAGTTCTCGGGCATGATCCTCGGCTGCAATTTATCCATGAGGATGATTTAGTACGGGCCATGCACCACGCAGTAATTAAAGATGTAGGCGGTACTTTTAATGTGGCCGGCGCAGGAACGATAACTCTCAGCCAGGCAGCCCGATTAGCAAAACGTCCACTCCTACGTTTGCCAGCACAATTCTTCTCGCCGGCAAGTGGAACCTTGCGTCGAGTAGGAGTCGTTGACCTCTCGCGAGAACAGCTTTCGCTTCTCAAATATGGCCGGTTAGTAGATACCTCTCGCGCTCGCGATTTACTGGGATTCACGGCCGAGTTTTCCACACGCGATACTTTTGAAGAATTTGTGGCGCATCGAATCACGAAGCGGGCTGGTCGCCGTGGAAAATAATAAGGGGAGCGTCGCTGATGTAATCGATGCCACTGGTGAGCTTGCCGCAAGCGTTATGGGGCTCTTTCTTAAAGTTAATCCTGAGTTGTCGCAGATTGTGCAACAAGGAACTAAGGATTTGGTCTCTGAATTATCTAAACTTCTAGGAGATAGCCTCGATCCGGCGGTGCACTTCCTCGCAGAACGTATGAGCGGTGATTACGCAATCGATGAATTTGGGTTCGATCCAGAGCTAACTGAACAAATTTTCTTGCCGATCTTGCGAGTACTTTATGAAAAGTGGTTCCGAGTCGAAGTGAGGGGCATAGAGAATCTACCTGCGAGTGGAGCCTGTCTCCTTGTGGCAAACCACTCAGGAACTGTCGCCCTTGACTCGTTGATGACGCAGGTGGCCGTCCATGACGCCGGTCATCGTCACATGCGTGCCCTCGGAGCAGACCTAGTATTTTCTACTCCGTTCTTTGCAGAGATCGCACGCAAATCCGGAGTCACACTGGCCTGTCAAGAAGACGCTGAACGTCTCCTCACTAATGGCGAGGTGGTCGGTGTGTGGCCTGAAGGATTCAAAGGGGTGGGCAAACTTTACAAAGATCGCTACAAACTCCAGCGATTTGGTCGAGGTGGGTTTGTGAATGCTGCAGTGCGTGCAAAGGTGCCGATCATTCCAGTATCAATTGTGGGTGCCGAGGAGACCTACCCGATGTTGGCGAATCTGCCCGTACTCGCCAGGTTGCTAGGTCTGCCGTACTTTCCTGTCACACCCACATTTCCTGCGTTTGGACCGCTCGGCATGGTCCCGCTCCCTTCGAAATGGATCATTGATTTTGGAACTCCAATCCCCACAGTTGATTTAGAAGATGAACCGCTGCAACATCTCGATCTGGCTGAGCAAATACGTGGTGAAATTGCCGCCACATTAGAGCGTTTGCTTATTGAACGGGGAAATCCTTTCGTATGAAAGTAACAATCATTGGAAAGCCCGGCTGCCACCTCTGCGATGTTGCAGAAAATACGGTCCGGGATCTCATTGCCGAACGCGGGATCGAATTCGAAAAGTTATCCATCTTGGATGATCCCAAGTTAGCCGCCCGATATAGCGAGGAAATTCCAGTCATCATGATCGACGACAAAGTTCACGACATTTTCAGGGTCGACGAAAAACGTTTTCTTGCTGCGATAGGCAATGGCAGTACTCGTTGATAGCCCCATTTGGCCAGCGCATGGTCGATTGTGGGCACATCTTGTATCGGATACATCGCTAGATGAACTGCACTCTTTCGCGAGTGCTTTAGGTATTCCAGAGCGCGGATTTGATCTCGATCACTACGACATCCCAGAGGAATACGTCCCCAAAGCGATCGAGGCCGGAGCAGAATTTCTTCCGGCACGTGACCTACTCAAACGTTTGATCGATTCTGGACTCCGAGTCTCTGCTAAATCTCGGCGGTCCCGCTAAAAATATCGTCAGCATCGACAATTCGATACGCATACCCTTGCTCGGCAAGAAAACGTTGGCGATGAGCCGCAAAATCTTGATCGATAGTATCTCTCGCAACGACGCTATAGAAACGTGCGCTCCGTCCATCTGCTTTAGGGCGCAGTACGCGGCCCAGCCGTTGCGCTTCCTCTTGTCTGGAGCCAAACGAACCCGAGACCTGAATAGCAATGGACGCCTCGGGAAGATCGATAGAGAAGTTAGCTACTTTTGAAACTACTAAGCACTTCACTTCGCCGGTTCTAAATAGCGCAAAGAGTCGCTCACGCTCCTTTACAGGCGTCTCTCCCTTGATGATCGGCGCACCTAATCGCTCGCCTAATTCGTCGATTTGATCGATGTATTGCGCGATGACGAGCACTTGATCATTTTCATGGTGACGAGCTAGGGACTCGACGAGTCGACTCTTTGTTTGCGTAGTTGCGCAATAGCGGTAGCGCTCTTCGGGCTCTGCTGTGGCGTAAAGCAATCGTTCGGCATCTGTCAAAGTGACGCGGACCTCGACGCAATCGGCAGGCGCAATGTAACCCTGCGCTTCAATCTCTTTCCAAGGTGCGTCGTACCGCTTCGGTCCAATGAGTGAGAAGACATCTCCTTCATGCCCGTCCTCGCGGATGAGTGTGGCAGTGAGCCCCAGGCGCCTTCTTGATTGAATATCTGCTGTGAACCGAAAAATAGGTGCTGGGAGCAGATGTACTTCGTCGTAAATAATCAAGCCCCAGTCGCGTGAATCAAAGAGTTCTAAATGGGCGTATACACCTTTTCGCTTCGTAGT
>RGER01000360.1 GCA_009917815.1 Actinomycetota bacterium | reverse complement strand
CACCAATGCGTGGGGCGAGGTGCCCACGATGCTCGATCACTTGTCCTCGGTGTGGGGCGCGATCTCCGCGAGCACGGTTGAGACATTGAAGACCAACGCGCAGTTTTTCCTAGATAACGGCCTGATCTCGTGGATGTTGGGAACGAACTCCGGAGTGGGGATCGATGGCCAGAGGACGGATGGAGCGGCGCTGGGCTATGGATGCGGCACGGCTGAGTTGGATCATGTTGTTCCAGACACCATATTTGGAGTATCAATCGCCTCCGCCTGCAAGATTCATGATGATGACTACAAGGCATGTATTTCCAAGGACAAGGCTGATTTCACCTTTAAGCAAAACCTCATCGATGCTTTGACCTCAAGCGGTATTGATTCCTTACGGGCCAACGTGGTGTCAGGCATCTATTACGGTGCAGTTCGATCTTCTATCGGACAGGCCGCCTACAACGAGACTTGCCCTAAGCCGCAACCCTGATGCCATCTTTAACGGCCGTCTTTCTAAATCCTAAACAAGGTCATCATGAAACGCTTGATATCAGTTTGCGGGCTCGCCTTTGCGGCGCTTCTCGCATTCATCCATACCGGCTCATTTGCCAACCCCGCCGACCCACAAACTCTTGAAGAGGTCAATATTTCGCCCCGAATGATGAGTGCATTGAGGTTGGCACAGCAGAGCACTCCAGATTCAGCCGATTCACCACATCCCGCCAACCCTTCCATTGCACGGACAGTTCTGCTTTTGGGGTTCACGACAATTTCTGTTGAAAGAATGAAGAGTCTGTTGCGATGGCAGGGGACGACCGATCCCCTATTCAAGCCAGGCGTAGTTCCTGAAAGTGGTACTCAGAGCAGACGCCCCTTCGTTTTTGAGCGGGCTCAGAACTGGAGAGTCATCTCTGAAAAAGTGGTGTCGCTGGATCTGGTTTGGACGCCCGCTACAGATCCAAGATCAAACCACTTCATCGAAACCCAGTGGTATCGCAAAGACGGAGAGAGTTGGTACCTCTTCAAGCAAGACCGTCGAGAGATCGCGGGCTGCAATAAGTGGCCCCGGTGTATTGGCGATGCAACTTGATGTCTGAGTCACGCTGTCAATCAACTCCGCGATTCAAAGGTTGGGGCCTCAATGAAGTCACTTCAATTGTCGACAACAACAGACGTCATCAAGAAGGTTGCCATGGTGATGGCCCTGACGTTATTTGCGGGGATCAAGGCGACATTGGCTGTTGCCAACCCTGCAGACCCGCAGTCACTTGAGGAGGTCAATCGCTTTCGACGAGTCTTTGGCTCGTTGACGCAATTGTAGACCACACTACCTGATGCGCCGAAGGCGGTGGAGTCCTCCAAAGACTCCATATCGAAGACTGTCTTGCTGATGGG
>RGER01000359.1 GCA_009917815.1 Actinomycetota bacterium | reverse complement strand
CGCCGGTCTTTGGATTCTTCTGATCCGAGAGAGAGAGCATTACCTCGGCGAAGTTGCCGACGGTCTCCTTGTGATGATTACTGACGGCGATCTGGGCGGCCAAGACACCCCAATCGGGGTGCGTGGTGGACAGACTTGCTGTGAGCTGGGCGGCGAGATCGTCCAGCTCTGACGTCTTCACGCCACTATAAATCTGGCTCAGCACCTGCTGGGCAAGGCCGTCAGGATTGATACGTAGACCCTTGGCCGACTTGCGAATACGCTGGAGAACCTTGTCGAAACTCACACTCTCCGCCTGGCCATTGCGCTTTAGAACTTGCATGCTAAAGGACATTGGGATAAACGGTTGGGACTGGCTATCGCACTTGGCTGCAGAATCATTTTTTACGTGTTGTGCGTCCTTTGACACCTTTAATGCCACGTATTCTCGCCAAAAGCGAGAAATATCGCGTCCTATCCTTGTAGCCCCGGGAACCTGTGTAAGAGGGGTTGATGTGAATGTATTGATCTGCGGGTATTTCGTCTTTCATATAATGTATTAGGTCGTCAAAAAAATACACTCGGCGTGCGAGTCCGCGAATGGAGACTGGCTTCTGCGGGTGCCAGGCAGCCAGGCGCCTTTTTAGATTCAGGGTCTCTATCATTGTTGCCACGTCGGCCAGACTCTTCCGCGGATTGTGTACAGGCAAACCTCCTTCTAGAAAGAAATCTTCGCGATGAATATCTCTGCGGAAATCCCCGCGCGCCATGATGTCGTCGAAGATAGGCTCACCCAGGCCAAGAAGTTCCTTGATCCTCGCCTCAATACGGCGCATATAACCCGTATCCGAATTATTGGATAAAATAAAAAGAGCGTCTACGGCCTTTCCTCTGCCAGCCACCCCTTCACGAATCACCTCGAGCATCTTCGGATTTATTGGAATAGAGCCTTGGCCTGGCCCCGGTTCGCCATCCACAGGTCCAAGAGTTCCGTCCACGTCAAATACAAGTATAAGTCCCATCCCCAGACCCCCTTTTACACTAGACCCAGGATTATTATTCGTCGACTGTAAATACGAAAGCCAACTCATCAAACTCCTCCGGCAACTCCTCTTCCACAGAAATCACATCGCGCGCCCATGAGCCCACGAAGGGAGGCGCGTCCTGAAGATCTCCACCACCACGACCATTCCCCTCGGCAGTGAGAAGAGGTAGGGGGTGAATATTTTGAACCTTGCTCTTATCCACATATTGCTTCTTTGTGTGGTTCACAATATAGCGATATTTGCTAGCACTCCTCACATCTGGGCGAATTAACTTGGTCTCATCGTCATTACATAGAGCATGTAAGTTCTTTTTGTAATACCGTTGCTCGTCATCCGCGTAGTCTCCTGCCCACAC
>RGER01000358.1 GCA_009917815.1 Actinomycetota bacterium | reverse complement strand
GATAGGGTCACACTATACCGCTCCCCGGCGCGGCCGAGTCTTTCGGGTGACGTTCAGGTTGGATTGTATGCGCCAAAGCGTGGAGCGCTTTGCAGGCATGGCGCTCCGAGGGGTTGGGTGGTGTGTTTTAGACATGCATGGGTGCTTCGGGGCCATTCTCGAAGCCGTGCGGGTGCGGTAATGTCAGCGAGTTCTTTCACCCATAACTCATTGACCCATGCCAAATCCCTGGACCGGAAAAGGAAACCCGTACACGCGTCAAGAAGTGGCCGATCGCCTGCGCGCCACCCTTCAAAAAGGCGAGCCGATCATCGCTGCGGGCGCTGGCACGGGAATATCAGCCAAATTCATCGAGCGCGGCGGCGCCGATTTGCTGATTATCTACAATAGCGGCCGTTTCCGGATGATGGGCCACGGGTCCACTGCCGGGCTCATGGCTTATGGTGATGCGAATGCCATCGCCATGGAGTTCGCCTCGAAAAAAGTTCGCTCACTCTCCAGATTGGAGAATTCAATCGCCTATCGGAGACTTCACGGCGCGCTTTCTCGTCGTGGCTTCTCTGGCTCTGTGACCTCTCGAGTCTTGGCCGAGTTGGGAATTTCCCGCTCGTAAGCCCTCGGTACGATTGCTCGCATGAGCGCAGCCCGTACTTATGTCATCCAGACATTGGGTTGCCAGATGAATGTCCATGATTCCGAGCGCATCGCCGGCTCACTTGATGCCGCTGGTTATGTACCGGCCGAGGATGGACATAACGCTGATCTTGTTGTCTTCAATACATGTGCGGTACGAGAGAATGCCGATAACAAACTCTATGGCCATCTCAGCTTCCTCGCTCCGAAGAAGAAAGCAAACCCCGCAATGCAGATTGCAATCGGTGGTTGCTTAGCTCAAAAAGATCGTGGCGAGATCATCAAAAAGGCTCCGTATGTCGATGTAGTTTTTGGCACACATAATGTTGGCTCACTTCCTGCACTGCTTGAACGAGCACGAGTTGAATCGGTCGCTCAAGTCGAAATCAAGGAATCACTCGAACACTTCCCATCCACTCTTCCGTCGCGACGCCACAGCATCTTTTCGGCTTGGGTCTCAATTTCGGTTGGGTGTAACAACACCTGCACCTTTTGCATCGTCCCCTCACTTCGTGGTCGCGAGCGGGATCGAAAGCCTGAAGAGATCCTCGCTGAAGTGCGAGCGCTTGTCGAAGAAGGAGTCAACGAGATCACCCTCCTTGGCCAGAACGTCAACGCCTATGGCGTCGATTTTGGCGATCAGAAAGCCTTTGCCTCCTTGTTACGTGAATGCGGAAAGATCGAAGGGCTCGATCGCGTACGTTTCACCTCTCCACATCCTCGAGATTTCACCGATGATGTCATCGC
>RGER01000357.1 GCA_009917815.1 Actinomycetota bacterium | reverse complement strand
TCTCCTTCAAGCGCCTCTGTACCAGCGCTGCGATGAGGCTAGAGTCTACTCCGCCACTCAGCAGGGCAGCCACCGGCCTCTCCGTCATCAGGCGCTTATCCACGGCGGAAATGAGTGCGTCGCGTAAATAAGCAAGAGGCATATCGGCCGTCTGCTTGATCCAAGGAACCTCGTGATATACGCGCTTCACAAGATCCCCCGTATCCTCATAAATCTGCCACACCTCTCCAGGAGGAAACTCCACCACCTTCTCGCCTTCCAAGACAAACGGCTCCAGCGCCTTCCTCTCACTGGCAAATGTCCATGAACCAGAAGGGCTCTCAATATAAAACAGGGGCCGAACACCATAGGGATCCCTGGCCACCACATACGAACCCTCATCATACAGCACAAATGCAAATACACCATCCAGAGCCCGCGCCACCCGTACCGCGTCCTTGCCCATAAACTCATACAGGTCGCCGAGGACTTCGCAGTCAGAGCCAGAGACACTCTTCTTCCCAACCAACTCCTCTAAATCCTTTGCGTTGTAGATCTCGCCATTACACATCCACGTTAGCCCAGAGTCGCGCTCAAACGGTTGCATGCCCCCCGTATTCAGACCATTGATGGCGAGGCGTGTGAAACACCAGGTGGCAGAGTCAAGATCGAGCCACTTGTATCCCTCAGGGCCCCTAGCACCCAGAGTATTCACTCCGTTCGCCCAAAGTGCCTTGTGGTCAAGCTTGGCGCCCTCTGTGAGAATCTTTGCCCAAATACCACACATCTCTACGGTTTTTCTCACTAGCGCCTTAACCCATACGACGAGATAAAATTTGACGGCAGATATTCTCACAGATACAAGTCCCTACAACAAATGGAAGAGAATATTCACCGCTTTGATGGAAACCTCCTGGCCTTTTGGCGTCCAAGGAAACGAACCTACTACTTCCTTTCCTGGAAGCCAGAAGCAAATCGTTGGGAACACTACGACGAGGAACACACCCCTTTTACACTACACAAGACAACCTCACACGAACGCGGGTCAGTTATTATTCGTATCAAGTCGGCAGGTCCTCGCCATTATCAAACGCGGATTCATTGCGATGGCACATTTCTGCTAAATGGCAATCTTGTAATCCCTATTGCGAGATCTATGCTCCCTGCGCAAGGAGCGCGCATTAAGCGCGAGTATACCACGGTGGATCTAGATCCCACCATGCCTTATCTAAGGCCACAAAATCTTTGGACCCTTCCTGCTCTCGCTACTACAGTTGCTGTGCAAAAGCCGAAGGCAAAGCCAAAAGCTATTCCCCGTCGCATTGCTTGGTTAGTGGCGGAAGATGCGTGTAAAAACAAAGAGTCCTGCCCCATCTCCATGGAAGATATTAGTCCTATTAC
>RGER01000356.1 GCA_009917815.1 Actinomycetota bacterium | reverse complement strand
CCCTGCGTCTACATCCTGGCCCACGCTCCGCGAGGTGTGCTTTACGTCGGCGTCACCAGCAATCTGCCAGCTCGCGTCTGGCAGCACCAACACAGCGTCGTTGACGGCTTCACCCACAAGTACAACGTGCACCTTCTGGTTTGGTACGAGCGCTTTGACACCATGCCAGCCGCCATCGCCCGAGAAAAGCAACTCAAAGCCGGCAACCGCACCCGCAAGCTCGCGCTCGTAGAAGCCTTCAACCCCACATGGCGTGACCTGAGTGGAGAGCTAGGCAGCCCCTAAGAGCAGATACCCCCAGTCATTGCGAGGGCCCAACGGGCCCGCGGCAATCTTCTGATCAACGAAAGCACCCACAAGCATTCTTCGCAGATTTGATGCTTTACATAAAAAATACAATGTATGTACAATGCTAATACATCTGAACTGAAGTTCGAATGGAGTCCCGCCAAAGCGCAGGCCAATCTCCGCAAACACGGGGTTTCGTTTGAAGACGCTCGATCGGTATTCAGCGATGAAAACGCACGATTAATTCATGACCCAGATCATTCAAAGGACGAAGACCGATTCATCTTGCTGGGCCTGAGCAACAACCTTCGTGTATTGGTGGTAGCGCATTGCTATCGATCAAACGATCAAGTGATTCGCATCATCTCCGCTCGCAAAGCGACCCGCGAAGAGCAACGCCACTACCCTTAATCGATCTACCCCATGCGCACTCAATACGATTTCTCAAAATCTCGTAAGAATCCGTACTCCTCTCGTCTGAAGAAGTCCGTCACGATTCGACTCGATCAAGAGTCCATTTCCTACTTCAAGAACTTGTCCCTCGAGACAGACATTCCTTACCAAACTCTCATCAATCTTTATCTCAAAGAGTGTGCCAACTCGGGCAAAAAACTCAATCTGAAGTGGAAGTAGCCCCCGCGCCAATCTACGCTAGATTGCCGCGTCGGCCTACGGCCTCCTCGCAATGACATCCCTCCCGTCATTGCGAGGAGCGTAGCGACGAAGCAATCTCCCTCTCTGCTCTAGCACCCAGTTTTCACTGTTCAGATCGTCGATTACCACTGAAGAAACAGGTAACCAAAGTGCCACGCCAAGTTCCACTTTCACACCCCGGCGAAATTCTGCTTGAGGATTGGCTCAAGCCTATGGGCATCAGCCAATATGCACTCGCAAAGGCGATTGACGTCCCCCCGCGCCGGATCAACGAAATCGTCAAGGGCATGCGCAGCATCACCGTCGACACGGCCCTGCGTCTGGCCGCGTTCTTTGGCACGGATGCAATGAGCTGGATCCATTTGCAGTCCCACTACGACACCGAGATCGCTCGCGTTTCCATGGCCGATGTCATCAAACGCATTCGCAAGCATTCTC
>RGER01000355.1 GCA_009917815.1 Actinomycetota bacterium | reverse complement strand
ATGGTCTTCCTGCGCCCGGTCTAGAGCCACGCACACCCAAAGTGATAACAACGGTCGACAGTATCGGCAATGTACGGCCTTCGCCGCAAAAGGGCCTGGGCCCGCGTATTACTCGCCTGAAAGACAAGGAGCCGCTGCGGCGCATAGAATCGGGCGACGAAGGCGTGATTCATAATCAGCTGCTTTTCCCTCTCAGTAAAGAGCGCAATTTAGGCCTAATACGTTCGGGTAGTATTTTCAAAGACATCGCGCTAGGTGGCTCGAAGACGGAGACATTTTCAGATATAATGAAAAGTCTGGGCGGAATACCTGAAGATGCCGCCGCGGGAGGTATTATTTCGGTGGGCGCAGAAGGAAACACCACAGGAAATATTGCGATAGAGGACTGGATTAAGGCACAGCCTCTGCGTATTCGTGGCCTCGGTGAAGCTCTGGTCGAGGTGAAAAATATGGGACTCGCTCAAAAGGAGTTGACCGCGGACCAACAGAGCGCGCTGGTGGAAAAGATTCAGCAGCTACGTGCGACGGTGGTTGGGACGATTCTTTCAGAGCACAATACATCGGAAAAGTTGCGGGCGCAACTTCGCCTCGAAGGCAAACCATTTCTACAGGGCGAGGCCTTGGAGGAGCTCATGACAGTTCTGTCTTCGGAGCCGCAACTTCAGCCACGCCTGGAAGAGCTCAAGAAGCTGTTGCCTGCTTATAAGGAAAATGATATCGCCATGGTCGCGGGAATATGTACAAAAGCCGCAGACCTCTTTTTGACGACGATGGCCGGTGTCCCCGGCCCCCTTGCCCGTGAGAGAAATCGCAAGAGCCGTGACACTTTCTTAGAGACACTACGCCAGACTCTTTTGAAAGTTCTCAAGCGTGAAAACGCCGGCCAAGAGCCGCAGCCCATTAGTTGCCCCCATGTGCGAAGCTTACACGAGTTGCGCAAGGTGCGTGACCATGATGATCGCATGAAGTTGTTCGCAAAGTTCCTAGCGAGATTCCAGGGTCCGCGCAAGGATAACTGGGTCATGTGTGCCGCGTCGGCGCGTGACGAGCCGCATCAACTCGTATGCTACCATGAAGTTCTCTTGCTACAAGAGTTCTTACACCCGAAAGAGAAAGATACGCTACACAAGGAGCTGCTACTCGCCTTCAGTGGCGGCGCGTTTCATGGACGCTATATCTGTAAGAACTGTGGTCAGCCGATATCGCAAATGAACTTTGACCAATCTATTGAGTTTGATGACAGTGGCAGGCCCATGTCAGGTCGCGCGGTCCTCGTAGACAAGGAAGAAATTCAGAGAAAATTGTCTCACGCGGTTTGCGGAGAGATGTCATAAGGAATCCGATTGATTTTCGTAGCAACCATGCATGTAAGTGTGACGA
>RGER01000354.1 GCA_009917815.1 Actinomycetota bacterium | reverse complement strand
CTCAACTCTTCCCCCTAGATTGGGGGCGACCTATCTAGGAGTGAAGATGAGCACACCGCTACCCACACACGGGCGCCCCTGGGCCGAAATCAAGGCCGAGATGGCGGGCTTTTCCACGAACGACGTGAAGTGGCGAGAAGGCCGGCACGCATTCCATGTTTGGTACGGCGGAGACGACATCTTCGAAGTACAGCGCGAGAGTTATGCGATGTACATGCAGGAGAACGGCGGCGGTGCCGGCAAGACTTTTAAGAGTCTCAAGATTATGGAAGATGCCGTAGTCAGTTACGCCGCCAGTCTCTTGAACGGCACGGAAGCTACCGGACACATCACCTCGGGTGGCAGCGAAAGTATTTTTGTTGCAATGAAAGCTGCCCGCGATTGGGCGCGCAAACATAAACCAGAGATTTCATCACCCGAAGTTGTGATCCCCTTTTCTGGACATCCCACTTTCAATCGAGCAGCAGAATATCTGGGGCTTACGATCGTGCGAGTTCCAGTCGCCCAAGATTTGCGAGGAGATGTTGCAGCAATGGAAGCTGCTATCACGGCGAACACCATCGCACTTGTGGGCTCAGCAGTCTGCTTCCCCTACGGCGTAGTAGATCCCATCAGCGATCTCAGCGCGCTCGCGCAACGCAGAAATCTCTGGCTACACGTAGATGCATGTATTGCTGGATTACAAGCCCCCTTCGCGCGCAAACTTGGCTACGACATCCCTGACTTTGATTTCGTGCTCCCTGGAGTAAGTTCCATCTCTGCTGATTTACATAAATATGGGTTCGGTGCCAAAGGTTCCTCGCTCGTTCTTTATGCCAACGCAGAGCTCGCCTCTTTCCAGCCGTTTAATTTCTACGACTGGCCATTGGGGCAATTTTCTAATCCCAACGTCGCAAGTACACGCCCTGGAGGATCTATCGCAAGCTCATATGCAGTGATGAATTACCTCGGACTCGACGGATACTTGGCACTGAACAAGCGACTGATGAATTTGCGCGACGAAATCATGGATGGAATTAACGCGATTCCGGGTCTCACTATTAACGGCACTCCCCACTCACTCATCATCAGCTTTGGCCCGTCTGACCAAGAGAACGTCGATGGCCTCGCTATTTACGACGAGATGGCAAAGCGCGATTGGTACCTGGGACGCTCATATCAACCGCGCGGAATGATGATGGGGATTTCGCTGCCACACGAACTCTCCAAGGCGAAGCTGCTCTCGGATTTAGCAGAGTGCACCGCACAGGTAATTCGTACTCATCAGAAGAGTGACCCGAACGCGCCACTCACTTATTAAGAGAGATTAAATTGGCCACCACAATGGTGGGCGCTGAGGGTTTCGAACCCCCGACATCCTCGGTGTAAGCGAGGCGCTCTACCGCTGAGCTAAGCACCCT
>RGER01000353.1 GCA_009917815.1 Actinomycetota bacterium | reverse complement strand
GGTTCAATTAACTTCTCGCCGCGTTCGCTGTGATCTTCTTGCGTGCCTTTACCAATGTCGTGGAATAGGGCCGCGAAGAGCAATAGATCAGGTCGATGAACATTTCGCGTCAGTGCAGCTGCAAATACCGCTGTCTCGACCATATGGCGATCAACGGTATGGCGATGCAATGCATTTCGTTGCGGCAAAGATCGAACTGCCCGCCATTCAGGTAACCAATCAAAGAGAATTTCTTCTTGATCTAGCCCTTCCCAAATTCGCACCATAGGTTGGCCGGCGCCAATTAACGCGATCAAATTCTCGCGTGCCGCTCGCGGCCAAGGGTTGGGCAATTTAGAAATTTCATTCTTGGAAGCGGAAGCTAGCGCTTGAAGCGTTGTCGGCGAAATAGGAAGTCCAGCCTGTGCGGCGATGGCAGCTGCTCGCAAACCAATAGCTGGATCTTTGGAAAACTCAAATCCTTCATCGATAAACACTTCTTGATGCGCAATTGAGATTCCTTGCGCAACCTGAGTCGTACGAGGCTTCTTTAAAAATCGACCGAGACCATCTTTGCCACGATGATCAAAGCGGTGCCACGTTGACTCTAAGAGATAGTCAACAGACCTTGCCGCTTGTGCAATGTCGCTCATTAGCGCATCTGCATCTACATACTTTAAAAGTTCGGCGACTTTATCTTGCTCCTGAAAGAGCAAGCGGTCCTTATCTCGACCTGTTACGGTGTGAAGTGCTTCGCGCGCATTATTTAAAACTGATTCCGCATTGCTTATATGTTCTAGTGAAACCGTTACCGCTCCCGAAAGCGCAATTGCGCGAAGTGCATTTATATCTCTTAAGCCACCACGAGCTTCTTTTAAATCAGGTTCGAGCAGGTATGCCAGGTCACCAGCGCGCTGATGTCTCTCGGTAAGTGAGCGACGCAGCTCGGGCAAACGATCGCGGGAATTGCTGCGCCAATCATCGATCGCATCGTGCTGCACCGCCGCAACTAAATCCGGGTCGCCGCAAATCAAGCGAATATCGAGTAAACCTAAGGCAACTTTTAAATCCGCCGCGGCGCTTTCTCGGGTTTCGGATCGAGTTCTGACTGAGTGATCTACCTTAAAAGACTTATCCCAAAGCGGGTAGAGAACTTTATTTACAACTTCGGCTAAAACTTTCTCTTCAATTCTCCCGTTATGTAGAAAGAGAATATCTAGATCTGAACCGGGAGACAGCTCGCCGCGGCCGTAACCTCCGACCGCGGCGAGTGCTACCCCACTTAGTTCAGCAAAAAGTTCTTTGGATACGTTTGTAAATAGTGAAGCTAGGTAGCGATCGCTCTCGTTCGATCGCTCCCTTCGCTCACGTGTACCCATGGAACTATCTTACTTACTGCTTACATACTTGCCTTACTACTTAGATCGCAT
>RGER01000352.1 GCA_009917815.1 Actinomycetota bacterium | reverse complement strand
GTCGGCGCCGCGCCTGAAGAGCCCGAGTGGGAGCTCAAATGGTCTGCCTGGCTATTCCAAGTTATTGCGGCCCTCAGTGTTGCCCAGGCAGTATTCGGCTTTACGCACAATGACCTACACACAAATAATATTGTGTGGACACCGACGACGGAAGAGTTCCTGTACTACACGAAACGCAGTGGAGAAGTATTCAAGGTGCCTACATATGGCAAACTCTTCCGCATTATTGACTTTGGTAGAGCGATTTTCACGATAAATGACCAGCTCTTTTTCAGTGACGATTTCAAGGCAGGAAATGACGCGGAAGGCCAATACAGTTTCCGACCCCTACACCCGAAGCCGTCACCCGAGGTGTTACCCAATCCTTCGTTTGACCTTTCTCGCCTCGCAGTCAGCCTGTTCGAGGCTCTGTTCCCTGATACCCCTGAAAACAAGGATGGCGGTGCCATGCTAAGCTCAGAAGAGGGGCTGGAAGTCTGGGAAACGGTGTCGCCCCTATACAATGTTCTATGGAAATGGATGCTCGATGACGCCGGGAAAAATGTGTTGGTAGAGCCGTCGGGTGAAGAGCGTTTCCCCGATTTCGATTTATATAAACATATCGCCGCGCATGTACACGGCGCAGTGCCTTCGAGGCAGTTTTCAGAGCCAGCCTTTGACAGGTTCCAAGTGAACGCGTCAGAGGTCGGTGATTCTGTGAAGAAGTGGTTATTATTTATCTAAAATCGCGGAACACCCACTTTTACTTCTACCTCTGTATCTCCTCCCCCTGATGTAGCCGTGCTAGTAAGGGAGAGTGGAATGAGGGCAAGAATATACTCTATAAGATATGTGGACGACTCCGGGAGAAGCTGTAGAATCATCATTACCATCATGGCACCAATGATGAAATCGCGACCGACTGACTTGACAGAAGGATTCTTCTCTTCCAGATAATATGTGCTCGCTGCGCCGAGGCAAGAAATAACTACGCCACCTATAACCATACCAGGGACTAGGGGGGCTGTTGACATTCTGGGCGCTATAAAGGAAAAAAATGTGGTTTGACGCACGCATCATTCCAGTGTTTCATACTCCAAGGCCGTTTCATCTTTGACAACAAGATCCTCGAACTCATCCATTTGTTCCGGAGGGCTATCTAAAATCTTGATTTCATCCTCGCCCTCTATAACAAGCGTTTCTTCAGCCACTTCAACAATCTCTGTTGTTTCTTTAGGCTTATTTGAGACGGCCGTGGTATTTTTTACGACTGGCTCGTCATGGTCACTCTCTTCCTTAGTGAACTCTTCCTCCTGGTCAAGAGTATCACTGCCTGTGAATGATATGGGCGTTTCGTTGACCGTCTCGGGTTTCTCTACAGGCGGCGGCTCTTCCTTTGTCGGAACAGACTTCTCCTCCTCGTCTTCCTC
>RGER01000351.1 GCA_009917815.1 Actinomycetota bacterium | reverse complement strand
ACGGCCTTTGTTCCTGCTGGCTTTGGCTTTGGCTCTGCCTGGGCTGCAGCCGGGGCACCGGGAGCAACTGCATCAGCAGCAGCAGGAGCGGCTGCCTCGGAAATGGCGTCCTTCGGGAATTGCGTGCTTGTCTCAGCGATGTCCTTCTTCAAAATAGGATGGAACGCATATTGCTGGGGCTTGTCAGGCAGAGTTATACACCCCAGACCTTCCTCCTCGTTCTCGTACTTGTTAATCGCACAATCGACTGCATTCGTCTTCATCAGATTCTGGATATTCTGTAACACTTTCTTTTTCCGCTCACTGAGCTGATAAAGATATTGGTCACTCGTCAATGTATATTCTGTCACACCGGCTCTCGGTGTAAAGCCCATTTCCACTGCACCCTCATGTTTCACGGAGTCCTTGGAGGTAATCTCCTTGCTTTCTATCTTCACAGCATCCCCTGTTACACCATCGTCAAAGACCGCGCAGTACGTGTACACTTCCACGTTTCTGTCGGCGAGATCCAAGTCTATGTGAGAGCAAATACGCACGGCGCGACCCTTTACTTGATCCGTACGCACGTGGTTCCAGAAGGGTTCCATGATATGTACACGGCGCACATTCTTCAGGGAGAGACCCTCGGCACCGGCAGCCGTGATACAGAAGGCGCGGCAGAGAGAGCCATCCACATTGCCCGTATATCCAGCTTCCACGAGCACCTGTGACATCTGCGGAGGGAGTTCCACGAAACTTTCGTTTTCGTACTTGGCGTTGAAGACTTTGAGAGCCATATTGCGGATTTCGGTGTTGTCCTTGCCGGAGGCTCCTGTGAATGTGAGAAAGCGATTCAGACCCTTGCCGAGTTTGATATTGTCTATGGATGCTTGGGTAAAGGCCATCGTGCCTGTGGCCTGGTCTTTGACAATTTCTATCGGATGGAATGCGTTGGCCTGGAGAACTAGGGAGAATATGCCGATACCTTCCATGTCTAGGAATTGGCTGTAGACTAGACTGCTTCCAGGGGCTGTTAAGATACGTTTGAGGATTTCGGCGTATTTGGGGGAATACTTTGAGAGGCGTTTGGGATCTGCCGGCTCATTGGCGCGGGCTCTGTCTATCAGATTGTCGGTGGTGTTATATAAGAAGAGTCTTGACTTGTCGTATTTTATCAGACACTCCTTGAGTTTTTTGGTGGCTTCGGGGTACGAGGCTGCCTTTGCTACCTGCGCAATACAGGCGTCGCGCTGTTTTTTAATAATGTCGGCGGCCTTGAGACCAGCTGGGGCTTTTGCTGGCTGCGCTGCGGGCACTGCTTGAGCTTCAGGCACGGGAGCAGCAGGAACGGCTTGAGCTTCAGGCGCAGGAGCAGCAGGAACGGCTTCAGGGACTGCTTGAGCTTCAGGGGCGGGAGCAAGAGGGACTGC
>RGER01000036.1 GCA_009917815.1 Actinomycetota bacterium | reverse complement strand
GCGCTGCACGCGTTCGAATCTTTAGCGATGATGGCAAGTGCGTCGCTGATCCAATTCTGATGCGTCGAGCGCTGGAATATGTAAAGGCCTTTGATGGAGTGATTGCTCAGCACGCCCAAGAGCCGCGATTAACTGAAGATGCTCAGATGAATGAGGGTTTCGTTTCCTCGCAATTAGGTTTGAGGGGGTGGCCCGCAGTGGCAGAAGAGAGCATCATCAGCAGAGATGTTCTTTTGGCCGAACACGTAGGCTCGCGTCTACACGTCTGTCATCTCTCCACGGCAGGCAGCGTTGAGATCGTGCGATGGGCGAAGTCTCGAGGCGTCATGGTCACTGCGGAAGTCACTCCACACCATCTTTTGCTCACTGATGAGTTAGCCCGATCCTACGATCCTCGATACAAGGTCAATCCGCCTTTGCGTCGCGATGAAGATGTGATGGCGCTTCGCCAGGGACTCGCAGATGGAACGATCGACGCTGTTGCGACCGACCATGCACCGCATCCAGTGGAGGATAAAGAGTGTGAATGGTCGAGTGCCGCTTTCGGAATGATTGGATTGCAATCAGCACTCTCGGTGGTGCAAACGTCCATGATTGAGACTGGTCTCATGACTTGGTCGGAAGTGAGTGATCGAATGTCCACGCGACCTGCACGAATCGGATCATTGCGGGATCACGGTAGGCCCATTGCGGTCGGCGAGCCGGCCAACGTAGTTTTGCTTGACCCACGAGGGAAATCCTCTTTCACGTTAGAAAATAATGCCTCGTTGAGTACTAATTCACCCTTCATTGGAATGGAATTATTCGGACGCGTTGAGGCTACCTTCCTGCGAGGCCGAGCCACCGTGCTCGACGGCAAGCTTGCAGGGTGAGTAGGGAATGAAGGCGGTCGTACTCCTAGATGATGGTCGCGTCTTTGAAGGTGCGCAGTGGGGAGCTGTAGGCGAAGCGTACGGTGAAGCAGTTTTCTCCACCGGAATGACTGGATATCAGGAGACCCTGACCGATCCCTCTTACCACCGCCAAATTGTCGTAATGACTGCGCCGCATATTGGGAACACCGGGATGAATAGCGAAGACGAAGAGTCCTCTCGAATCTGGGTCTCGGGGTTTATAGTGCGCGATCCTGCGCGGACCACAGCAAATCATCGGAGTGAAGAGAGTTTAGAGAGTGCGCTCATTCGCCAAGGGGTGGTGGGTGTGAGTGGAATCGATACTCGAGCGCTCACTCGTCACCTGCGTGATCGCGGAGCAATGCGCATGGGAATCTTCTCTGGTTCCGCGGCTGAACTGTCGAAGGATGAGATGCTCAAACGGGTTCGTAGCGCGCCAGAGATGGTGGGAGCTTCTCTCGCAGGTGAAGTCACCACCACGTCTTCTTATCAGGTGGGCACGGGAAGATTGCGCGTCGCCGCCTTAGATCTCGGGATTAAAAGAAATACTCCACGGGAGTTCGCAAAATTTGATATCACTACCACTATCTACCCTGCAGATGCTTCTATCGACCAAATTTTTGGAGACAATCCCGATGGTTTCTTTGTATCAAATGGGCCAGGTGACCCTGCCACGCAATTCCATGCAATCGAATTGGTGAAAGAGTCTCTGAGGAGGGGCATTCCCTTTTTCGGAATATGTTTTGGACAACAAATATTTGCGCGTGCTCTCGGGTTAGAGACCTACAAATTACAGTTTGGTCACCGAGGGCTCAACCAACCGGTCATCGAAGTGGCCACCGGAAAGATCAGTATCACCGCGCATAACCACGGGTTTGCTGTGAAAGCCGAAGATGTATTCGATACTCCCTTCGGGAAGGGACGCGTAACGCATCGTTCACTCAATGATGGCGTTGTCGAAGGTATTTCGCTGGATGAAGTACCTGCATTTAGTGTCCAATACCATCCAGAGGCTGCGGCTGGACCGCACGATGCTCTCGTTCTCTTTCGGACGTTTGTCGACATGATGGAGAAGTAATGCCAAAGCGCACCGATATCAACTCCATCCTCGTTATAGGATCTGGACCAATCGTTATTGGACAAGCGTGCGAGTTTGACTATTCAGGAACGCAGGCTTGCCGAGTGTTGAAGGCCGAAGGTATTCGCGTTTCGCTCATCAACTCTAATCCGGCAACCATCATGACCGATCCTGAATTCGCAGACGCTACCTATATCGAACCCATCACAACAGAGTTCATCGAAAAGATCATCCAGATCGAACGTCCCGACGCGATACTCGCCACGCTTGGTGGGCAAACTGCGTTGAATGCGGCAATCGCACTCCACGAAGAAGGCATCCTCGAGAAGTACGGCGTGGAACTCATCGGAGCAAATATTGAGGCTATACGTCGAGGTGAAGATCGTGAGATCTTTAAGGAGATCGTCGCAAAGGTAGGCGGCGAATCTGCTCGTAGCTATATTTGCCATTCGCAGGAAGATTTACTCGCTGGCGCTCAAATCCTAGGTTTCCCGGTGGTCATCCGCCCCTCATTCACTATGGGTGGGCTGGGTAGTGGAATTGCCTATGACCTGGAAGACCTTGAGCGCATCGGGGGCGCCGGTTTGCGACATAGCCCCACTCAAGAGGTGCTCCTCGAAGAGTCCATTATCGGCTGGAAAGAGTTCGAACTTGAGCTCATGCGCGATCGCAAAGATAACGTGGTTGTCGTCTGTTCGATTGAGAATTTCGATCCCATGGGCGTACATACGGGGGATTCGATCACCGTGGCTCCAGCTATGACTCTTACCGACTTTGAATACCAACGATTGCGCGATCTCTCTATCGCGATCATTCGCGAGGTCGGGGTGGATACAGGCGGGTGCAACATCCAGTTCGCCGTTGACCCAGCGAGCGGCCGGGTCATCGTTATCGAAATGAATCCACGCGTCTCACGATCAAGTGCCCTCGCGTCGAAGGCTACGGGTTTCCCTATTGCAAAGATTGCCGCCAAGTTGGCAATTGGTTATTCGCTCGACGAGATTCCCAACGACATTACAAAGAAGACCCCCGCGTCTTTTGAGCCGACCTTGGATTACGTCGTTGTCAAAGCCCCACGATTTGCATTTGAGAAGTTTCCTTTGGCAGATACGACGCTCACCACGACCATGAAGAGTGTAGGGGAGGCCATGGCGATAGGTCGTAACTTCCCGGAGGCACTTCAGAAAGCACTTCGATCTTTGGAGAGAGCGGGCTCTGCTTTCAATTGGGGATATCCCGATGACCCCACCATGGAGTTAATGTCTGCCCTGGAGTCGATGAAACGACCAACGGAATCACGTGTAAATTTCGTGCAGCGCGCGCTCTATCTGGGCGCGACCATTGCCCAAATTCACGAGATAACTCGCATAGATCCGTGGTTTCTTGATCAGATTCTCTTGCTCACCGAGATTGCGCACGAAGTGCGCGATGCCGGATCCCTTGATGGAGCACACCTTCTGCGTGCCAAGCGCCATGGATTCTCCGATATGCAACTCGGACAATTGCGCAACAGCGAAGAGAGCCTGATGACCGGGATACGTCACGCGCTCGGTATCAGGCCCGTGTATAAGACTGTCGATACCTGCGCTGCGGAGTTCGAAGCGGCAACTCCCTACCATTATTCGACCTACGAAAGTGAGAGCGAAGTTGCGCTCCGGGCCACGCCTGCGGTCATGATTTTAGGGAGCGGGCCCAATCGCATCGGCCAAGGTGTGGAGTTCGATTACTCCTGCGTGCATGCATCTTTCGCTCTCCGTGCTGCTGGGTTCCATACCATCATGGTCAATTGCAATCCTGAGACGGTGAGCACTGATTACGACACCTCGGATCGGCTCTACTTTGAGCCACTCACCCTTGAAGATGTGATGGAGATTTACGAAGCTGAGTCACAGGCCGGCCCCATCGTGGGTGTCTTAGTGCAATTAGGCGGCCAAACACCTCTGGGATTAGCCGCTGCGTTGAAGGCCCGTGGGGTCCCCATCATTGGCACTGATCCAGAAGCGATTGATCGGGCAGAGGATCGCGGTGAGTTTGGCAAGGTGCTTGCGCGCGCGGGTTTAGTAGCCCCCGCTCACGGCACTGCAAACGAGACGACAGAAGCTTTAGCCATTTCGAAGCGTATTGGTTACCCGGTGCTTGTTCGTCCTTCATACGTTCTCGGTGGTCGGGGCATGGAGATTGTTTATGATGATGCGGCTTTGACTGAATACATCAATCGGACTACACGTTTAAGTCCAGACCATCCAGTCTTGGTGGATCGTTTTCTCGATGATGCGATCGAGATTGATGTCGACGCTCTTTACGATGGAGTCGATCTCTTCCTCGGAGCCATCATGGAACATATAGAAGAGGCTGGAGTGCACTCGGGTGATTCTGCATGCACCCTCCCTGCCATCACCTTGGGAGCAAATGAAGAGAGGCGAATTCGCGAAGCAACTCAGAAGATCGCGGATGGCGTCGGCGTGCGCGGACTTATCAATATCCAATTTGCCCTCGCCGGCGACATTCTTTATGTCCTCGAAGCAAACCCACGAGCATCTCGCACTGTGCCGTTTGTCAGTAAGGCAACCGGAGTCGCTCTGGCGAAAGCGGCAGCTTTGATTGCAGTCGGGAAATCTATTTCAGAATTGCGTCTCTCCGGACACCTGCCGGAACATGACACCGGATTGATTCCTCAAGGTGGTATCGCCGTCAAAGAAGCTGTGTTGCCGTGGAATAGATTTCGAAAGCCGGATGGCAGTGGCGTCGAGTCACTTCTCGGCCCGGAGATGAAGTCCACCGGCGAAGTGATGGGAATCGATAAGACCTTTGGGGCGGCATTTGCCAAGAGCCAGAGCGCCGCCTTCGGACCGTTGCCCACTTCCGGTGCGGTCTTCATCTCGGTCGCGGATCGAGATAAGAGAGCAATGGTCGTGCCGGCCTCCAGACTCATCGATCTGGGATTCACGTTGGTCGCTACCCGAGGCACCCTGGAGGTGCTCGCCAAACACGGCATCCCCGCTCGTCTGGTCTCGAAAGAGTCAGAGGGCAGCGAAGATTCCATCTCAGGTTTGATCGCGCGCGGAGAAATATCCCTGGTCATCAACACGCCCGTGGGATCGGGACCCAGGCGCGACGGATGGAGAATACGTAGTGCGGCAATCACTCGTGGGGTACCGTGCATCACGACAATTCAAGGATTTGTGGCTGCTGTTCAAGGTATTGAGTCGCGCAGACGTGGGGGAGGCGTAGTGCAATCTCTTCAAGAGTGGCTCCGTCCGGTGGTTCTATGAGTTATCAGCGCACAGGAGCGTGGCCTTTATGGCGGGACGCTCGAGTTGGTGATCTCTGCGCACGGCCCGGGCACGAGGTGGCTGGCAGCACTTGCACCGCATCAGATGCTCGATGTGGTGGGGCCGCTCGGCAGACCATTCCCTCTTCCCAAAGATCCAGTGCATGCTCTGCTTGTGGGTGGGGGTTATGGATCGGCGCCACTCTTTATGCTTGCTGATGCGTTACGTCAACGAGGATGTCGGGTAGATATGGCGTTGGGAGCGGCGTCCGCAGAGCGACTCTTCGGCGCACTTGAAGCTCGTCGAGTAACGAATGCTCTGAGTATCGCAACCGACGATGGTTCCCTCGGAGTTCAAGGGCGAGTAACGGATGCGGCTCGCTCCATTCTTGAACGCTCAAATATTGACGTTATTTACGCTTGTGGTCCCATGCCGATGCTCGCTGCACTCTCTACTTTGGGCGCAGAGTTTGATGTCATGGTGCAGTGCGCTGTAGAGGAATCAATGGCGTGCGGCATCGGAATATGCATGACATGTGTCCTTCCCGTTCGGGGAAGCGACGGTGTGGTGCGAATGTCGCGATCCTGTGTTGACGGCCCCATTTTTGCTGGTGATCGCGTGTTGTGGGAGAGCATCGGGACAGTCCCCGAAGAGACGCTTGGGGCACCTAAGGCGAGCGGGCACTGATGACATCTATTCGCGTTGTGCCTAAAGGAGGGCGAGGTCTACCTGTCGAAGTAAATCTAGATACCCAACTCGGAACGCTTGCGCTCCCTTCTCCTATCCTTACTGCAAGTGGATGTGCTGCCTCTGGTAAAGAGCTTTCACAATTTGTGGATCTCACGACTATTGGCGCGGTTGTCACCAAGTCGATCATGATGTTGCCGCGATCCGGTCGAGCAACGCCGCGCATGGCGGAGACGCCCAGCGGCATGCTGAATTCAATCGGCCTGCAAGGTCCTGGCGTAGATGACTTTCTTGAACACGATGTCCCGTGGCTTGCATCCAAAGGCGTGCGCACGATTGTCTCCATCGCGGGCAATGATGTAGAAGAGTTTGGACGTTTAGCCGCTCGCGTGCGACGCGCGGGCGATAGCGTGATTGCACTTGAAGTGAATATTTCGTGCCCCAACGTCGCTAACAGAGGATTGGTGTTTGCCTGCCAGGCGCATTCAGCTGCCGAAGTAATTTCTACCGTGCGACGTAACGTAGGGGGCGCTTTTCCAATCTTTGCCAAGCTTTCGCCAGACGTGACAGATATTGTCGAGATCGCTCAAGCATGTGTAGATGCGGGCGCGACGGGGTTGTCGCTCATCAACACTCTGCTGGGGATGGTCATCAATACGGAGACCCTCAAGCCCGCACTTGCTGGAGTAACTGGAGGGCTGTCGGGTCCAGCTATTCGTCCAGTCGCAGTACGCGCTGTGTGGCAGGTACACGCCGCGCTTCCTAAGGTCCCGCTCATAGGCATGGGTGGAATCTTGACGGGTGAAGACGCATTTGAATTCATCCTCGCCGGTGCGAGCGCAATTGCCATCGGCACAGCAAACTTTCACGATCCGAGCGCCCTCACACGTGTTCAGAACGAGCTCACCCAGATTCTTGCCGAACGAGGGTTCTCCTCGCTGCAGGATGCAATTGGTTTCGCACATCGAAAGGTATGAAATGAGCGTCACACGTGCACCAATAGCGATCGCATTAGATACAAATGAGATCAATACCGCTAAAGAATGGGCAACGCTCACTTCACCGCAAATTTCGACGATGAAATTAGGGTTGGAGTTTTTCACTCGTTTTGGAATCAGTGGTGTCTCCGATGTGATGGAACTTGCTCACGGCGCCCAACTCTTCCTTGATCTCAAGTTGCACGATATACCGAATACAGTGGCAGGTGCCGCTAGCTCTGTTGCTGGACTCGCTCCGACTTACTTGACAGTACATGCATCGGGTGGAGCCGCCATGATTTCAGCCGCTGCTCAAGCCTTGCCTCAGACGCGAATTACGGCGGTGACAGTGCTGACTTCACTCGCGCCGGACGACTTGGCAAGAATGGGTTTTCCTTCCGATATCTCGATGTTGGTAAAGAGCTTGGCAATCTCCGCAGTCGATGCCGGGGCGCGAGCCATTGTGTGCTCGCCGCAAGAAGTGGGGATGCTTCGAGAGGTGTTGCCTCGTGAGATTCATCTCCTCACCCCAGGGGTGCGTCCTGCAGGAAGTGCCCAAGATGATCAAGAGCGTGTGTCGACGCCGGCAGAAGCGTTCGCGCACGGCGCTGACCTGGTGGTTATCGGTAGACCAATAACATCTTTATGGAATCCGCACTCACCACATTTGATGTCAGAAGGATTGGCTGAGATAATTTCAGGTCTCGAGTAGGTGTATTCCTTGAATGGGCACGCTGCACTTCTCACTGCTAACTTGTAAGTAACGATTGGAGCACCGTGGCACTTCCCTTCTTAACCCCTGAGCAAAGAACCGCAGCGTTGGAGAAGGCCGCCGCCTCCCGTCGAGAACGCGCCGCATTGAAGGCGCGGTTAAAGCAGTCAAATGTTTCTCTTGCGTCAGTCATTAAGGAGGGCGCCACCAACGACGCGATTGGAAAGATGCGCGTTATCGCTCTTCTCGAATCTATGCCGGGCGTTGGAAAAGTGAAAGCCGCAGCGGTGATGGAGAAAGTTGGCATTGCGAATAGTCGGCGCATACGCGGGCTAGGTGCCAAGCAGATCTCTGCACTTCTAGAGGAGTTTGCGAAGTAACATCTTCAATCCTGTGCAATGATTTCTCTATGCCAGGACGCCCAGGAAGATTGATTGTGCTTTCAGGACCTAGCGGGGTTGGCAAGTCCACGGTCGTGAGACATCTCAGGGAATTTCCTGCTGATTGGCCCGGCCTCTGGCTCAGCGTCAGTGCGACCACGCGGTCACCGCGTACAGGAGAGGTCGATGGTACCCATTACACCTTTCTCTCAGACGCCCAATTCGATCAAGAGATCGCCCGGGGGGCCTTTCTAGAGTGGGCGAACTTCGCGGGGTACCGATATGGAACTCCGCGAGACTCCGTTGCGCGCGAGCTCTCATCGGGCCGAGACGTGCTCTTGGAGATCGATCTTCAAGGGGCCCGTCAGGTGCGAGCGAGCGGGATTGAGGCGATTTTGGTCTTCTTGGCCCCGCCAAGTTGGGAAGAGTTGGTTCGCCGCCTGACAGGAAGGGGAACCGAGGATGAGGGGGTTATTGAGCGCAGATTAGCTCACGCCCGGGAAGAGCTGGCCGCCCAAGACGAGTTCGACCACCTCATCGTCAACTCCGAGGTTAAAGAGGTGGTCTCCGCGCTGGTAGCCTTAGCCCAGTCGTAGAGTTAGGTCCACAAAGTAGGGAAGGCGCCCGTGTCGCAAATCGCAGAAGGTATTACGAACCCACCGATCGATGAGCTCTTGGATAAAACAGATTCCAAGTACAGCCTCGTTCTTTATGCGGCAAAGCGCGCCCGTCAGATCAATTCGTACTACTCGCAGTTGGGCGAGGGTCTCCTTGAATACGTGGGACCACTAGTTGAGACCCATGTTCACGAGAAGCCACTCTCGATCGCCCTGCGCGAGATCAATGAGGGCCTTGTGACTTCGGAGCCTCTCGATATCGTCTAAGCACCCAGCGCTTAATGAAAACGAATTGGTGAAGATTCGTTCATGAGAGTAATTGTCGGCGTCTCCGGTGGAATAGCGGCTTATAAGGCCTGTGAAATTGTCCGCCGATTCAAAGAGTTAGGTCATTCAGTCCGAGTCATCCCCACTCCATCCGCGCTGAAATTTGTCGGGGCTGCAACCTTCGAGGCGCTCTCTGGTGAGCTGGTAACTACCTCTGTCTGGGAACGAGTAGACGAAGTTGAACACGTGGCGCTCGGCCAAAGTGCAGACTTAATAGTCGTAGCCCCCGCAACAGCAAATACCATTTCTCGCTTCGCTCAAGGAAGCGCCGACGATCTACTCACCTCGACGCTGTTGGTTACTCGCGCCCCAATTTTGTTAGCCCCAGCCATGCATACTGAAATGTGGGAGAACCCTTCCGTCCAGGAGAACATGGCAACCCTGAAACGTCGTGGCGTCCATGTGATTGATCCAGCGGTAGGGCGACTTACCGGTAGCGATAGCGGCGTTGGGCGACTTCCTGAACCAACGCAAATTGTCGAGCGCGCGCTCTCTCTTGTTTCGCCGCAGGATTTCACGGGGAAGAGTGTGATGATCACCGCTGGTGGCACCAGAGAGAAGATCGACCCGGTGCGCTACGTGGGGAATAGCTCTTCAGGAAAACAGGGAGTCGCTTTAGCGCGCGCTGCCTCGGCTCGCGGAGCCGTCGTCACGCTTATCGCAGCGCACGTCGATTCCACGCTGCTCTCATCTCTTGACCCCAAGATTCAGGTAGAGCGTGTGTCGACTGCAGAAGAGATGAATGACGTGGTCTGGAAGTCTGTTGCTGACAAAGATGTGGTAATCATGGCTGCGGCAGTTGCGGATTTTCGCCCCAAGAACGTCTCTTCATCGAAAATTAAGAAAGATTCAGGGCTCGGTCTCACTATCGACTTTGAAGCCAACGTAGACATCCTTGCTTCGCTCTGCGCTAGTCGCGAAAAACTCAAGAAGGGCGCCTATCTTGTGGGATTTGCCGCCGAAACAGGAGATGAACGCACTCCAATGGAGCTGGCTCTCACAAAATTGCACCGTAAGCCAGTCGACCTCATGATTATGAACGATGTTTCTGGCGGTCAAGTTTTTGGAGAGGAAGAGAACCAGGCAACTCTCATCTTTGGGCCAGATGGTAGAGAAAGCATGCCCCTTGAGAGAATGAGTAAAGACACGCTCGCACACGTCGTACTTGATCACCTCAAAGAGAGGCTAATCTAGCCCAATGTCTAATCGTCTCTTCACCTCCGAATCAGTCACTGAAGGCCATCCCGATAAGATCGCGGATCAAATTTCAGACGCGATCCTCGATGACCTTCTTCGCCAGGACCCCAAAAGTCGGGTAGCGGTAGAGACTCTCATCACGACCGGCCAGGTACATGTGGCCGGTGAGGTGACTACGAATGGCTATGCAGACGTAGCTGAGATCGTTCGTAAAAAGGTGTTGCAGATCGGTTACGACTCATCTGATAAAGGTTTCGATGGGGCATCGTGTGGTGTTTCGGTTTCCATCGGGCAGCAATCTCAAGATATTGCGCAAGGCGTGAACGATGCGTTTGAACATCGCGTGGGTGCCGGTGCAGATCCCCTTGATCTGCAAGGCGCTGGAGATCAAGGATTGATGTTTGGTTATGCCTGCGATGACACTCCAGAGCTCATGCCTCTGCCCATCGCCTTAGCGCATCGCCTAGCACAACGATTAGCAGAAGTTCGACACACGGAGATGCTTCCTTACTTGCGCCCAGATGGGAAAACCCAAGTGACGATCGAGTACGACGGCGACACTCCTGTTCGCATCGATACCGTCGTGGTTTCCAGCCAACACGCTGACAAGATCAATTTGGAAACCCTGCTGAGTCCGGATGTGATCAAGCACGTAATTGAACCCGAATTAGCTTTGGTCGACATTGATTCCAAAGGCGCGAGAATGCTGATTAACCCCACAGGGCGCTTCGTCATTGGAGGTCCTATGGGAGATGCGGGTCTTACCGGTCGAAAGATTATCGTCGACACCTACGGCGGTATGGCGCGACATGGCGGTGGGGCATTCAGCGGCAAAGATCCTTCAAAAGTTGATCGATCTGCAGCATACGCAATGCGCTGGGTAGCGAAGAACGTGGTGGCCGCTGGCCTTGCCCGTCGCTGTGAGGTGCAGGTCGCTTATGCCATCGGTAAGGCGCAACCTGTAGGTCTCTTCGTCGAAACTTTCGGTACAGGCATAGTGCCGGTAGAACAAATACAAGCAGCGGTCGTTCAGGTATTTGATCTGCGCCCTGCGGCCATCATCCGCGATCTTGATCTCCTGCGGCCCATCTACTCAGCGACAAGCGCCTATGGTCACTTCGGACGTGAGCTTCCCCATTTCACATGGGAATTGACCAACCGCGCTGATGCGTTGAAGGCTGCAGTCAAGGGTTAATCGTGGAGCCGTTGGAGTTAATCTCCACCGCTCCGAAGCGGCGACGCGCAGCGCTGCCAGTCGCCGCGCAAGCCCCCATCGCACGTGTCTTAGTTGATACGGGAGTTGTTCATCTTGATCGAGCATTTGATTACCTGGTTCCAGCCAAATGGGAGGCGATCGCGCTTCCTGGCACGTTGGTTCGTGTTCCATTCTCCGGAAGACTCTGCGACGGTGTCGTCATTGAGCGGGGTGAAGTCTCACTCCACCAATCACTCAAGGCCATTGCTTCGGTCACATCACCGATTCCGATCTTGACCACTGAACTTATGACATTGATTGAGCACCTTCGAGATTACTACGTCGGGACCTTTTGGGACCTTTTCCGTTCCGCGGTCCCGCCAAGGCACGCGCGAGGAGAGAAGGACGCGCTCTCTTTTGAAGGAATCGTTCCCGAGGAGATCCTGCCCGCTCAACTACCTGCCCGAGTCGAAGCTTTTGTGGCAGCTGCAGTTGCTCGCAAAGCTCCACGAGCTCTCCTACTCAACCAACAGGGAGAGAGTCATCAAGATATTCTTACTGATGCCATCTCGGAGATGATACGTCGCCAACTCAAAGTCCTATTGATATATCCAGACCAACGAGACGTCGAAACGGCAGAGAGAATCTTCAGCAATCGAGGTGTTCAATTAAATATTTTGCATTCTGGTCTTTCGCCGCAGCGACGGTATCGAAATTATCTTCTTTCCGATCGTGATGATGTTGCGCTGACGATCGGCACACGAGGTGCGCTCTTTGCTCGGGGAAAGTACGACGTAATTGTTTTGGTAGATGAAGAAGATCATGCCTATCAAGAGCCACGTTCGCCTGGATGGAGCGCTTCGGTGGTCTCAAATATTCGATCGGTAGGTATCGGTCTACTCATCTACGTTCCGGCAGTGCCGCTGGCCCGTCTCACTGAAATCGATTCAGGAGTGATGCACATCTTGAACTCCGAGATCCCACGTCCACGAGTCCACACAGACAATTCGGGTATTCGTATACCAACTTCAGCATGGAATGTGATGCGGAGGGGACTCAAATCTGGTCCCGTCCTGGTCACGGTTGCACGCAAAGGCTATACGCCGGGGTTGCTCTGTCACTCATGTCGGAATCGTGCGCGGTGTGCGTGTGGAGGTCCACTCGTGCTGGATTCAACACAAGCACTTCCATCGTGCGCGCTCTGCGAAAAGAAGACGGTCGAGTGGAGATGCGGAGAGTGTCAGGATCAAAGGTTTCGCCCACTTGGAATTGGAAGCGAACGCACCGTTGAGGAATTGGGTAAAGCCTTTCCGGGGATTCCGGTACAGAGTTCTACGGCAGAGAAGCGCATTGAAACGATAGATCAAACGGCCAGAATTGTTGTGGCAACCAGTGGTTGTGAGCCTCGCGCCATCCATGGGTATGCGTCAGTGATTTTGCTTGATGGGGAATTCTTGGCAGCACGTGGAGAACTCGATGCGATCCAAGATCTAAGACGAAGATGGAAGTATTCTGTATCGCTTTTGAGTGATGGCGGTGAGATCTTTGCATCCCTACCGGATGTCCATCCCGTAGTCAGGTCCTTAGTGATGCCGAACTCTCTCGAAACGTTGCATCGAGAGATGAATGAGCGCAGTGAATTGCAATTACCACCGGCCGTTGCTTCAGCCGTGATTATTCCTGCACCGTCAGGCGATGTGCCTTCAGGGGTGCGAGTCCTCGGAACTGCAGAGCGAGCTGTGCTGACGAGCGAATGGAGTTTGGCTCCTGCGCTACGGGAGTTCTTGCGAAGCGAACGTGATGCTGCGAGTGTTGATAAACGTAAATTCTCATTTCGCTTCGCGCCATATCGAATCGATGAAAGGGGTCAATGATGGGAAGAGTGTGGATTGATTTTATTCATCTCAAAGATGCACCTGTCGTGC
>RGER01000350.1 GCA_009917815.1 Actinomycetota bacterium | reverse complement strand
GCGAGGAAATCATTCCGGGTATGACCGGAAAAGTGGTGCCTGGTTATGAGGCGATAGTGGTCGACGAGGAGTTACGCGAAGTGCCAGACGGCGAGATCGGGCGCTTGGCAGTTAAAGGGCCTACCGGTTGTCGATACCTCAACGATGACCGCCAGCGCAATTACGTAGCAGGGGGTTGGAATCTGACTGGCGATCTCTACATCAAACATTCGAACGGTTATTTTCAATACCAATCTCGTTCGGACGACATGATTATTTCGAGTGGCTATAACGTGGCCGCTCCTGAAGTTGAAAATGCGCTACTGCTCCATCCATCAGTAGCTGAGTGCGCTGTGGTGGGTGTGCCTGACGAAGAGCGCGGAATGGTAGTCGCTGCCTACGTCGTTTTGAAGAGTCAGTTTGTAGGAAATGATCAATTGCGCAAAGAATTGCAAGATCATGTGAAAGAGACCATCGTGCCCTTCAAATATCCGAGAGTTTTAGAATTTGTGGAAACGTTACCGAAAACTACAACGGGAAAACTTCAACGCTTCAGACTCAAATCATGAGTGAAGATCGATCAGTATTTGAACTCCCCACACGCCAACCAGATTCCACATTGGTATACGGCAAAGACGCGTCCCAGGTCGCAGATATCTTTGGTTCGCCAAAGTCACCCGCGTTGGTGATCATCCACGGAGGTTACTGGCGACCTCAATATGATCGCGTCCACGTCCGTCCATTGGCAGGCGCCCTAGCTGACGCGGACCACTTTGTCGCCTCTTTGGAGTACCGCCGGGTACCGGGTAATCCCGATGCCATGATGGGGGATGTAGCGGCGGCAATTGCAGCGATCCCTGCAGAATCAGTGACGCTTATTGGTCATTCAGCGGGAGGGCATCTAGCGCTCTGGGCGGCCGCCCACGTTTCCAAGGTACGAAAGGTAGTAGCGCTAGCTCCGGTCTCTGATCTGCAAATGACCGATGAGCTCCACCTCGATGAGGGTGCCGTAACTGATTTTCTCGGATGCCCCGCTCACATGAGAGCTGATCTAGATCCGATGTGTCTCGAGTATGGAGATGTAGAAATAATCGTCGTCCAAGGTGATTGCGATATTCGAGTTCCGGTGGAGATGAATCGAAAATTTGCCAGGCAGCAACCACAGGTTAAATACCAGGAACATTCCGGTATGGGGCATTTCGAAGTTATCGATCCCAGAAGTTCGATCTGGCTCGGCTTAATCCAGAGTATTTAACGCTCTTCCTGGATTCGTATTTTCTTAGATCCGAGGATGAGATGACCAAAGAAGCCAATGAGGAGCGCAGCAACAATTCCTATGTTGGCATAGGCCCATGGACCATTCTTACCACCGATAATCCAGAGGAAGTAACCCTGCCAGCTGAGCCAGTGAGCAAAAGTATTAGTTACTAA
>RGER01000349.1 GCA_009917815.1 Actinomycetota bacterium | reverse complement strand
GCTCAAGAAACTCATCGCATTCGCGGGGATAGAGCCGGACTGATATTCAGTGATCCGTTATTCGTTATTCGTTACTCGTTATTCGTGAACTGCAACTTCTTCACGCTCCTGTCAGTTAACGCGATTATTGATCACAGTCACCGACCACCGATTAAGGAATCTCTGATTATGTCGTCTTTTCTTGGCGATGTACGTTGTATGAGTAATCGATCAGAGGAATTGGCATGAAACAGAGCAGCTTTGCGGTAGGTGGCTTCGAGAAACACATGAAGGGGACTCGCCGCGCGGTGTTTCTCTCGGAGATGAACCGGGTTCTGCCTTGGGCGGAGCTGTGTGCTTTGATTGAGCCGCACTACCCGAAGGCGGGCAACGGACGCCCGCCGATGCCGCTGGAACTGATGATCCGTATTCACTGCCTGCAGCACTGGTTCAATCTGTCGGACCCTGCTGCGGAGGAAGCCCTGTATGACTCGGTCTCCATGAGGCAGTTTGCGGGGATCGACCTGGGTGAGAAGCCTGCGCCGGACGAGACGACGATCTGTAAGTTCAGACATTTGCTGGAGCGCCACAATCTTGGGCAGCAGATCTTTGAGTTGATGGGGCGTTACCTGGACGAGCACGGACTGAAGGTTTCGCGTGGGACGATCGTTGATGCGTCGGTGATCAGTGCGCCAAGCTCGACGAAGAACCAGTCTGGGGAGAGGGATCCGGAGATGGGATCGACGAAGAAAGGCCGTAACTGGCTGTTCGGCATGAAGGCGCATATCGGCGTGGACAGCAAGACCAAGAGAATCCACTCCGTCGAGGCCACGCCTGCGAATCTGGCCGACTGCAAGATGATGCCGAAACTGCTTCACGGTCAGGAGCGTCGAGTATGGGGAGACACTGCCTACATCGGGCAAAGGCAGGTGATCCGGCAAGTTGCTCCGAAGGCGCAAGACTTCACTCAACTCAAAGCCACGCGGCATCGAAAGCTTACGCGGGCCGAGAGATTGGTAAACCGAACCAAATCCAAGGTCAGAGCCAAGGTTGAACATGCCTTTGGCGTGATCAAGCAGATCTTCGGATTCCGGAAGGTTCGGTATCGCGGGATATACAAGAACGCCAACCGGCTGATGACGGCGTGCGCGCTGGCCAATGTGTATATGTTTAGGCGACTCTTGATACATCGACAGGTGAGGTGCGTCTGATGAGAGCCATTGAATGGAAGATCATCATCCTTGCCCGCAAAAGAAGGCAGAACTGCACGCCTTTATCAGGATTTCTGCGTCTCAATCGGATCGTCACCTGAAAAGTAATGCTAGATCAGAGTTTCCTTAACCAGTAACCAGTCACGTGCGGCTAAAAAGCCGCTCAGCTCTTCTTCCTGCTCTGAAACGCCTTCAGCTTCGCTTCGAATTCCGGCGTTCC
>RGER01000348.1 GCA_009917815.1 Actinomycetota bacterium | reverse complement strand
ACCCCGAAGGCTCGGGGTAAGGTTCTAGTAAACCTTTACATGCGACCTTATGGAGCGCAAGTCCTGCGGTCAAGAGGCGCGGGCGCCTTCGGTTAAGCCGATTGAGTAAATGCGGCGTAGCCAGCCTGGTCGAACAGGGCGGCCAGATGTTCAGGAGAAACAGAGGAAATCTCAAATAGCCAGCCATCGCCATATGGAGCAGCGTTTATCGTCTCAGGATTAGCTACTACGCCGCCCCGCAGATAGCCGACATACACACGTTCTCAAGAAACGACCTCCAGCGAGTGACCGGCGCAGACATCCTTCCCAAAAACTTTGTACCTGTTTTTGTCGACCTGTCAGTGACTATCAGGCGCGACATTACTAATCTGACCACGCCTGATAACGCCGCTCTAGCAACCCTAATTACGAACCTCATTCACAAGACAACCGCTGGTCAGGGGCTTAAAGCATCCGACATTATCAAGATTCTAGAAGACGCAGGAGTGGACTCTGTCAAGACGCCCTTTACCATGCGCGGGAAGCTCTTGAACACGGACGGAAGTACGACCATCTATTCAAGCGAAGACATACTGATTCTACCGCAGGCCACTTTGGCAAGGCTGACAGATAATTATGTCACCCCTAGAATTGCGCACTTCTATCCCGGCACAGTGACCGTATCGGAGGGTTAATGAGCTTTACTAAGGGCATTTCCAAGATTGCATTGAATCTCACCAAGGAACACAAAGACCCCAAGGGGGGCCTTACTTCCAAGGGCAGGGCGGCTTACAACAAGGCCACTGGAAGCAATCTCAAGCCCGGTGTGCGCGGAGCGGCAGACACACCAGAAAAGATGCGGCGCAAGGGGTCTTGGGCAACCCGGTTTTACGGGCGTAAGGGTCCACTCCCACCTCTGAAGAAACCAAACGGCGAGCCCACTAGGTTTGCGTTAACCGCTGCTGCATGGGGAGAGCCGGTTCCTCAGACGGAAGGCGCCGCGAGGGCTATTGCAGCTAAGGGTAAACGCCTGCTCGAGCGCTACCACGCCAAGAAGGGGAAATAAGTGTCTACCGTAGCAGGCTTTAGGAAAATTGCTGTTATTGATCTTGCAGAAGACGCTAGATATTTAGCGATAGCTCCTATGCAGGATTATGTGAAAGGGAGCCAGCTTGAAAAAGAGACCGCTCAAGCAAAGCAAGTAAATGCGCGCTCGGGCTACGTGTTAAACGAGGATCGTGAGATGTCCCCTAAGTACAAGCGGGGCTGGAAAAATTCGAGGGTGCCATGAACTTTGTAACTGGGTTTAGTAAAACGGCAGGAATTGCGGATGCCTGGAAAAAGTTAGATATTCCTGCGCCTAAGCTAGATAAAGCTGGTCTTGGGATGCTTGCTCTGGCTCCGGCATACCACATTCACAAGGCCATCAAAG
>RGER01000347.1 GCA_009917815.1 Actinomycetota bacterium | reverse complement strand
GTGCGCATGGAAGCTGGCAAAGTCCACCTTGCTAACGGTAAGACCGTTGATGCCGATTACATCATTTGCGGTACCGGTTTCCATCAACGCGTCCAATTCCTAGAAGATTCTGTGATGGCACGGATTAACGATGAGCGCGGGAACTTCCGTCTCTATCGCCAACTACTTCCACTTGATGTTCCAAACCTTGCGTTTAATGGCTATAACTCATCTTTCTTTAGCCAATTGAATGCCGAGATGGGCGCTGTCTGGATTGGTGGCTACCTTGCCGGTGCCATCAAACTTCCTCCACATGATGTGATGCTCAAGCACATTGATAAGCGCCTTGCGTGGATGGAGAAGCGTACGGAGAATAAGCATGCTCGTGGAACAAACATCATTCCATTCTCGGTTCACAACATTGACGAACTGCTCGACGATATGAATTTGAGCATTGGCGCGATGAAGCGTTTCAACGAATGGTCATTCCCAATCAATCCCAAGAACTACGCGAAGATTGGTCCACAGCTTCGCAAGCGTCTAGGAATCAAGTAAGAAATTTTCAAGGAGGAAAAGAAGAGGGGCTCTCATGTGAGAGCCCCTCTTCTTACTTTTACTAATTACTCCATCAGGAGTGGAATCGCTGGTACCGCTTGCTCGGGACCCATTGCTGAATAGCCACCATCGGCAGCCCAATCAGCGCCAGTGACCACAGAAGCCTTATCGCTGCAAAGGAAGGAGATCACATTGGCTACTTCCTCGGGATCTCCCACGCGTCCGGTGAGATGGAAAGGGGCAGCGACTTGATCTGTTTTTGCGCGATCGCCCTTGGAGAGCATGTCCATGATCGCTGACCAAGTCCAACCTGGCGAGACAGAATTAACGCGAATTTTGTCAGGTGCATAATCCATAGCCATGTTTTTGGTGAGTTGCACAATCGCAGCTTTACTCACTGGGTAAGTCCAGCGACCAATCTGAGCAACGCTTGATGAAATGCTGGTGAGGTTCACGATAGCGCCGCCACCTTGTTTAGCCATGTGAGGTCGTACTGCAGCCCCCAACATTGCGGTACTGGCTACGTTTACGTTCAAAGTATTGAGCCACTGGGCACGGGTGCTATCTGCACCGCCGTCATCGTAAGTGCATGCGAGATTGACGAGGATGTCGATGTGGCCCCAAGACTTCGCGGCATCGCTGACAACTCTTTCGATGGCGGCATCGTCGGTGATGTCGGCATGTATAAAAGTGGCGCCACTCTTCTTGGCAGCGGCCGCGCCGGTCTCTTCATTGATCTCAATGATGAGCACTTTGGCGCCGTCAGCCACGAGCGTACGAGCCACGGCCTCTCCAAAGAGGGTGCCGCCTCCGGTGACAATTGCGGTCTTTCCAGAGAGTGGATGGGCGGTTGAACTCATAAGGCTCCTTCGGTCTGGGAT
>RGER01000346.1 GCA_009917815.1 Actinomycetota bacterium | reverse complement strand
ACTCCTTACTCCTTACTCCTTACTCCTGACTCAGTGCTGTCCGGTTAAAACTCGAATAAATTGAGTTGGTTATCGTTTCTCGACGCGCCTTGTCCGTGCGGAGTCAGGGTAAGTAGTTGATCCAACGGGATTCGTTCAAACATTGTCAGGCTCAGGATTTGTAGAAGTTCGTAGAGCGAAGCGTTCAATCGAAGACGCTTCTTGACGATCGCGACGAGCACGTAGACGGAGACGGCGATCCAGATTTGCGTCTTGACCGCCTGCTCCGAAGTTCCGAAGAAGGCTTTGATTCGAAGATGCTGTTTGATCCACTTGAAGAACAACTCCACCTGCCAGCGGCAACGATAGAGCTCGCCGATTGTGAGCGCGGGCAGCGTGAAGTTGTTGGTGAGCAGCACGATCACCTTGCCGGACTGGGCGTCGCGAACCTTGATGCGGCGCAGCCGCTCGGGAAAGCCCTCGCGCGAACGGTAGACGTTCAGTGTGATGGTCTGATCGCACACAAGACCGGTCGTGCGGTCGACTCGTGCCGAGTAGCGACGCTTGAAGTTGAGATTGGCGCGAGCACGAATGACGAAGAAGGCGCCAGCCTGGTGGAAGCGATGCAACCGCGTGAAGTCGATGTAGCCGCGATCCATCACGTAGAACGAACCGGCTTCGGGCACGAGCTGATCGAGGACGTTCATCTCGTGCAACAGCCCGTCGCTGACGTGAATGAAGGCCGGGATGCTGCCGCGCAGATCCATCAGCGTATGCATTTTGACCGCTGCCGTGGTCTGACGATAGGCGGCCCATGGAAACATCGACAAGCAGAGCCGGATCAGCGTGGCATCCAACGCATAGACGGTGTGCTGGAGTTCGAGTCCGAATGGCTCGTCTGCATACAAGCGACGGCCTATGGCCATCACGCGCTGCGCGAAATCGGCGTAGATGCGCCAGTCGCGTGCTTCGTTGGCGTCCGCCAGCGTGGTGCGCGAGACGCGCGCATGTATACCCAGATGATAGAGCTTGGTTTGCTGCGCACGCAGACACGCTTCGATATCTCTCAAGCTCTCGCGGAACGTCAGTTGCGCGAACGCCATGCAACGAAAATGGTCTGCGCAACTGAAATGGCGGACGCGATGATTGCCGTCGTAGTGTTGAACGATGCGCCCGAAACTCTTCCAGGGCAGATGGTCCATGAGCTGTGCGAACACCAATTTGCCGACGTTCATGCGCGCCACCTGTGCTCGAAAAAGACACAGCTTGGCGCACTTCGCCGTTCAAATCGGAGACACCCGAAAATCGCACTATTACCTCAACGTATCAGGTATTTACAGAACACGACCTCGAAGTTAACCGGACAGCACTGACTCGTGACTGGTGACTCGAGGGCCGCGTTGCCGCGGCCCTTTTCACGTCTTCAGTCCTTCAAAAACAAAAGAGCCGCGCAGTGC
>RGER01000345.1 GCA_009917815.1 Actinomycetota bacterium | reverse complement strand
TAAGCGGCCACCAAAGAGTGACCTTTCTTACAGAACGCCTTTTTGGGCGGGACCGGCATCTCGTCTACCGATAGCGCGGGCACCATGACCTCTTCCCTTCTCTTAAGGTAGCGAGCCTTGGCGCATGCTTTGCAGATACGGCGCACACGCCCGCCGCGACTTGCAAGCTTGTACTGGTACGCTTCGTCTAGAGAGTGTCCGTTTTTTCACACGGCGGGCCTGTTTGCGTAAACCTTTTCAGCAAACAACACCAAACCGTGTCGGCGCAGCTTTTCAATTAGAGTCGTCCTTTTTATCCCCAGCTTTTTTGCGGCCAGCGCTTTTACTCCATGGCTCTGTTTAAGCGCCGCCTTAATGTGTCTGATCTCCGTTCTCTTTAGAACTTCGAGCAGAGAGTATCCCTCGTACATATCTACCCCTTTTACTTACATGGTCCCGGGCAACAACAGCTTAATTAGGCCGTTTGCCAGCTTAATCTGCCTATAGCAATCGTAAAGCGCGTCGTGTTCCTTAAGTCCTTGTGGGAGGTCTACATGCCCACCTAGGTTTACGCATCTCTCAATCAGGGCGTTGCGATCCGCCTCCCTGACCACAGACTGCGCTAACACTAGCGCGCCACTAAGGTCAAAAGCTCTGTAGTGAAAGTCACCACGAAACTCTTCCTTTCCGTCTTTGACTACTCGTGTGTTTTTCGACAGGTACTGATGGTGCGTAAGGAAAACTAAGTCAAAACCGACCACGTTCAGGCCGCTGAAATAGATTCTTGGAGACTGCGCGCCGCACTCTTGAAAAAAGCTCAGCATCTTCTGTCTTACTGTTTCAGGTGCCACAAACGGCAGATCATTGCACTTAGCATAGAGGTGGGTCATGTGCTTGTTTGCAAACTCTCCCACCGGAACCTTTCGGCTCCCTTGAGTAAATACCCAGTCCCGGCCAGGAATCCAGGCAAGCTTGTTTTGATCGTAGTTCATCTCTACCAAGGCAATCTGTAAAATCTCGTCAGTAATCGGGTTTACTCCGGTGGTTTCGATATCCACCATAAAGTGCTTATTTAACATAGTGGTTCTCCTCTGTTTTCATCTAGCTCTGTTTTCTTGGGTTCTTGGTGACGAGGTGGGACAAAAGCTTTTCTATAGCGCCCTCCTCTGTTTCAGCGACTAACAGAGAGGGGCTCATCCCATACTCGACATACTTGGCAATGAACTTGCCTGTTTTTAACCGCTCAACCTCAGGCTCTCTACCTAGAAGATTCTTTAGTTTCTGCCTGGGTGTTTCGTTATTGGTTGGGTCAGCCATTTTCGCTGTCCGTATTAGTGAGAGTGACGCTACCACCAAAGGTTTCTACGCTAAGTCCGGACTGCGGCTCGCACTCCTCAGCGCCTTCCACCTTGTCTACATGCTTAGTCAGAAGCCGGTCAAGTTCTAGAATATGCTTTGCTC
>RGER01000344.1 GCA_009917815.1 Actinomycetota bacterium | reverse complement strand
GACGGGTCTCTTTCAGGTCGAGAGGTTGGCGTGGCAAATGCTGATCCTGCCTTCCTAGCCTAGGGGACACCCCCGGGTTAGACCTGAGCGTAGGTGTCGCCTTAGACTCACTCTTCTTGGCGAATTCGCCATGCTTTCGCGCGCCCTTTTGGGAGTTCGAGCATGGAGGGCAAGCCCGGAGGGTAGTAGCTCAATTGGTAGAGTTCCGGTCTCCAAAACCGGCGGTTGGGGGTTCAAGTCCCTCCTGCCCTGCACTGATGAGTTTGCACGAAAGAGTTTGCACGATCGAGCAATCGAACGAGAGGTTAGCGGATGAGTGAAGAAGCAAAGCGTGGCGCTGAAGCGACCAAGCGCGGACCGCGCCTGGGTCTCTTCTATCGCCAGGTGCTCTTTGAATTGCGCAAGGTCGTATGGCCCACGCGTAAGCAACTCACGACCTATACCAGCGTCGTCCTTGTCTTTGTTACAGCGATCATCTTCGTTGTATCGCTCTTCGACCTTGGTCTCACCAAGCTCGTCTTCTGGGTCTTTGGTTAAGGGGTAAGAGAACATGAGTGAAGATTTCTCGTTCGAAGATGCGCTGGCGCAAGCAAGTTCTGAAGAAGAACTGGGTGCCGAAAGCGGGCTCGTCGCACCAACATATGTTGATGAAGACGACGCTCCACCCGCGATTCTCGATGATATCGAGGGCAGTGATTTCGAAGAGTCCGAGGAGGAAGAAGAGAAGCTCGACGATCCTATGGAGGATTTCCGCGCCAAACTTCGTCTCGCTCCTGGTGATTGGTATGTAGTGCACTCTTACGCAGGTTACGAAAACCGCGTGCGCTCTAACCTTGAAAACCGTACGCAATCTTTGGGAATGGAAGATTACATTTTCCAGATCGAAGTTCCACAAGAAGAAGTAACTGAAATTAAGAATGGACAGCGCAAGCAAGTCAAGCGCAATGTCTTCCCTGGTTACGTTCTCGTGCGCATGGAACTCACTGATGAGTCCTGGTCCACAGTACGTAACACTCCTGGAGTTACTGGCTTTGTCGGTCATACGCACCGACCAAGTCCGTTAACACTGGATGAGGTCGAGAAGATTCTCGCACCGCACCCAGTAAAGAAGTCTGACAAGCCGGAGATCCGAGTTGTCGACTTCGAAGTGGGCGAATCGGTCACCGTTATGGATGGTCCGTTTGCCACACTGCCTGCCTCGATTAACGAGATCATGCCCGAACAGCAAAAGCTCAAGGTTCTGGTCTCTATCTTCGGTCGGGAAACCCCGGTCGAACTTTCATTCAGCCAAGTTCAGAAACTCTGATCTCGGTCACACGTAAGGACCCGCAGAATGCCTCCGAAGAAAAAACTCGCAGCCATCATCAAGCTGCAGATCCAAGCCGGTGCGGCTACTCCAGCGCCACCAGTTGGTCCTGCCCTTGGTCAGCATGGCGTGAA
>RGER01000343.1 GCA_009917815.1 Actinomycetota bacterium | reverse complement strand
GGGTCGATGCGACTATTCCCACGAGGAACGTGTTGCGCAGCGATCCGAGCCATTGAACACTGCCGAAAAAATCCGAATACCAGCGCAGTGAGAATGAGGGGATCGGAAAATTCAGAAGAGTGCCGCTGGTAAACGATAATGGTATCAGTACAAGAAGGGGAGCCAACTGGACGGAAAAAATTAGTACAGCAAAGGCCCACAGCAGAATACGAAGCAACTTCTGACCAGGATAGTGCACTACGACTGCCATGGACTACTCCAACCTGATGCGGTTGACGCCAACTTTCCAGGCGAAAACAAGATAGATAACAAGCGTCAAAATAAAGAGGATGGTGCCGAGCGCCGCAGCCAGCCCCCAGTTGACCACTTTGTTCGTGTATTGAGCGACAAACCAACTGAGCATCTGGTCGCTTCGACCACCCACCAGATCAGGCGTGATGTAATATCCAAGAGCAAGAACGAATACCAGGAGACAGCCCGCCGCTACTCCTGGAAGACTGAGCGGGAGATAGACCCGCCTGAATGCCTGGAAGGGTGTTGCACCGAGAGATATGGCGGCCTTCATGTAGTGCGGCGGTATTCCCTTCATATTGCTGTAGATCGGGAGTGTCATGAAAGGCAGAAGTATGTCGGTCATTGCAATCAGCACAGCAGATCTTGTGTAGGCTATGGGAACTGGCTCACTGACCAGGCCAGCAGCAAGCAAAAGGTCATTGAGGGGGCCTTGCTCTTGAAGCAGGATGACCCAGGCAGTTGACCTGATCAGGAGTGAACTCCAAAACGGAAGCACCACAAACAGCATGAGGCGTCTGGCCGTCTTAGGATGTGACGATGCCACCAAGAAGGCTATTGGATATGCGATGAGCAAGCATATCATGGTCACTGAAAGGCTGATCAGCAATGTGCGGCCGAAGACCCCTACATACAGGGCTTCCTCGGCTGCCTTCTTGCGAATGCTTCCGTCGTCCATGATCTCCAGATCGGTTGCATCGAGAAAGTAGAAACTTGTCACCGGACCTGTATCCCGCGCGATTGCAAGCCAATAGCGCTTATCGCTCCATCGCTGATCAAATTCGATGAGATGTTCTTTAAAAGGGGCACCTCTTGCGAGTAGCCCCGGGGCTGCTTCAGCAGTCGCCATGACAAGCGTCCGGAAACCGGTCACGCGATAGTTGAGGTATCTCGCCAACAAGGCTTGGCGCCCGCTCTTTTGTGTGTCCGAAAGATCTTGAACGAGCGCCTTGAAGACGTCCTCGTCAGGAAGGGCGCTGTTTCGATCCCACGTGGCGATAGCTTTTCCGGTGGCAGTCAGGGAGCCTGAAATCTCCGCATTGTCCAAACTCCGGTAGAGAAACGTCGCGATAGGATAGAAGAACGCAGTCGCAAGAAACAACAGTGGCGCTGCAAGCAGCGCCACTGTCCATAATGCCTGTTTCCGCC
>RGER01000342.1 GCA_009917815.1 Actinomycetota bacterium | reverse complement strand
GGAAGCGGCGGCACTGATCCTGGTCTGAGCGAACATGGTGAGTGGCAAGCAGCAAATATGGCGAAAGCTCTATGTGTCCGGGAGATTGACGTGCTCTACACCTCGCCGCTCTTACGCGCTCGGCAAACGGCGGCTCACATTGCAGAACATGCGAAACTCAAGGCAATCGTGGAAGAAGATTTCACTGAATTAAATTTTGGGGAGTGGGAAGGTCTTAGTTTTGCTGAGGTGAAGGAGAGGGATGGGGTTCTCCTAGATCGCTGGTTAGCATCGACCTCGCTAACTACGCCGGGCGGAGAGTCACATGATCAAGTTGCCGCTCGCGTAATTCCGGCAATGCATCGTGTCGCTCAGAAGCATCTTGGTAAAACCATTGCAATTGTTGCTCACGTAACTCCCATCAAACAGATGTTGCGAGACGCGCTGGGGGCTCCGATGGAAATCATTCATCGTTTTGATCTTCACCCTTGCGGAGTTTCCGTTGTAAGTATTTGGGAAGACGGCTACGCGCTCGTGCGAGCTATGAACGATACCTCGCACCTCGCTAATCACTCTGCGTAAACATTCTCATAAAAATGTCGACGCGACATTTCTTAGACTTGACTCACATCTTCGACTTTTGAGATGTTCGTACCGCCTCAATCATTACTGAGGAAATGGAGCACTTATGCACATGTTTAGTGGAATCGTCAGCGAAAATTGTCAGCCCATGGGTGTCTCTCATATTGATCAAGATTCGCTGGCGAGTTGTCGTGGTGTAAACGGCAGCATGACTTTCTTACCAATTAGTAGGTGCGGGTCCAAGTCCCGCCGGCAACTCGTACGACATTGGCTACCATGATCTCGGTTTACCATAATCGAGAGCGGTAAATTAGCGAATGATGATGTCCAGGTAGTGCGGTTTCTTGGTACTACTCGGCAATTCATGTTCCACTTCAAACTGCTTGCCTAAAACTTTGGCGACTCCAGCGATACTTGTTGGCGCTTTCGTTTGCAGCAAGAGCTCCCGGGCCACTTCACCACGCGTCAACTTCGCCATATGCGACACAACACTACGTTTTCCATTCTTCTCAAGGAATACACGCACCTGTGCAGTGTTTGCGGGATTTGGAACCCACGCGGTTGCATACGTCTGTGAACGCATATCGATAACGGGCGCGGAATCTAAACCGGCAAGTGCAACTGACAAGTACTTCTTCCAGAAGGCACTCAGTCCGCCTACGCGGGGGAGTGTCACGTCCATACTTAAGCGATAGGCAGGAATCGCATCACTCGGTCGAAGCGCGCCGAAGAGTGCGGAGATCACCAACAATTGGCCCTCCGCCCGTTTACGAACGGCTGTCGATAGTGAACCCCACCCAAGTGCTTCATAGAGAACGCCGGAATAGATCTCGAGAGCGGGCGCGCAAATTGCGGTCAACAGCCCGCTATCTACCTTGATCTCCCCGGCCAGTCCGGGGGTGAG
>RGER01000341.1 GCA_009917815.1 Actinomycetota bacterium | reverse complement strand
GTGAGCCGCTCGCCCGCTCGCGGAGCGCTCTCGGAAGCGGCTGTGGACGCGCAGCAGCGAGCCGCACTCCTGTGGAAGGTGCGCCGCGACCCGAGTTCGCGCCTAGCCTCTCCGCTCCGATACCCTTAGCCCGCACCGTGAAAACGGTGACATCGCACATCCCACACCGTGGGTTACCGGGGGCTTGCTCCCAGGTGGCCCACACTCCACTCGGTCCTTTGGGTCAAGCGTGGGATGTCAGGGGCAAGTACCAACCGGTACCTGCCATCAACCGAGTGCGTCCGGCGCAGCTTGCCCGGATGCGAAAGGAGTGTGCGGCCATGGCGGTCGTCACGATGCGCGAGTTACTCGACGCAGGTGTTCACTTCGGACACCAGACACGTCGTTGGAATCCCAAGATGAAGCGATTCATCTTCACGGAACGCAACGGCATTTACATCATCGATATTCAACAATCACTCGCTCTCATCGACAACGCTTATGAGTTCGTCAAAGAGACCGTTGCCCACGGTGGCAGCATTCTTTATGTCGGCACCAAGAAGCAGGCGCAAGAGCCGATCGTTGAGCAAGCACGTCGCGTAGGTATGCCATACGTCACCGAGCGTTGGTTAGGTGGAATGCTCACTAACTTCGGAACTGTCAGCAAGCGCATTGCTCGCCTCAAGGAACTCGAAGCTCTCGAAGCATCAAACGACCAACTCCTCACGAAGAAGGAGCTTCTCGTTCTTCACCGTGAAAAGGTCAAGTTGGAACGCGTACTCGGTGGAATCCGTGACATGGTCAAGGTCCCTAGCATCATCTGGGTTGTTGACACCAAGAAGGAGCACCTTGCTATCAAGGAGGCTCGCAAACTTGGTATCACCATCGTGGGCATCCTCGACACCAACTGCGATCCAGACGAAGTTGATTACCGCATTCCAGGCAACGACGACGCTATTCGTTCCGTCCTGTTGCTGCTGAATCCGCCCCACAAGCCTGACCCCGAAATCCTGATAGGAGAGATACATCTTGGCGAACTACACCGCCGCAGACGTAAAGAAGCTGCGTGAACTCACTGCAGCAGGAATGCTCGATTGCAAGAACGCACTCGTAGAAGCCGATGGCGACTTCGACAAGGCAGTCGACATCATCCGCGTCAAAGGGCTCAAGGGCGTAACAAAGCGCGAAGGTCGCTCTGCATCTAACGGTCTCGTGACCGCAAAGGTTGAAGGCGATCTTGGCGTTATTCTCGAACTCAACTGCGAGACTGACTTCGTAGCAAAGGGCGATCGTTTTCAAGCGCTCGCAGAGGAAATCCTCAGCCATGTTGCAAAGACCAAGCTCTCAGATCTCGATGCTCTGCTCGCTTCTGATTTCGGTGGCGGCAAGACATTGGCTGCACATATCGATGAAGGCAACGCAACTCTTGGTGAGAAGATCGAACTCAGCCGGGTGGCTGTTTTCGCTGGATCACCAGCTGCCGTGTACCT
>RGER01000035.1 GCA_009917815.1 Actinomycetota bacterium | reverse complement strand
ACCTCAGCACCTACCTCAGCACCTACCTCAGCACCCGCTCCGAGCCCTTCTCCTTCGCCCACAGCGACGCCAGCAGTATTTGAGTGGGTCGATATCTGCGCGGCAGATCCCGAGGTACCGAGTGAGTGGAAAGCGACGCAAGACTTCCTACTGCAGAACAGACAGTGCGCAACCCCCTTTCGCTACGAGCCACTCGTAGTTACCAAAGATTTCCCATTGGTCGATTTGACCCCGCGCGCCGATCTGCTCCCCATTAATACGTGCAAGATCGAGCAATTCAATAATTATCCCGTGCTTGGTTTTCCTAATCCCAACAACGCGCAAGCAGTGCGCGACTTCGAAGCGCGCCGTCATCCCGGACCCAATACCAAATATCAAGTAGTAGCGATCGAAGCTCCTGATGCGGTGGCATCGAGTACGCCGGCAAAGGATTACGCCAAGTACTTCGATTTCATTAAAGAGTGGACGAAGAATAATTCCGATAATGGATCAAGTGTGGAAGTGCGAGTTCCAGATAAGTACTTCAAAATTTCACGGAATCTCTCGAGCTATGAGGGAATAAATTTGCATGGAAAGCCCACGGCTAGCGGATATCAATTCTTTGTAGATGCTATTGCTGCGGCTGATCCGCAAGTGGATTTCACTGGTACCGACATGGTGATCATCGTGGTCCCACCCACGGCACCCGAAAGCCTCCTCGGTTCGCAACCTTGGGGTGGTCCAGTGAGGAGTAATGAGGGCGTACTCAATCGCTTCTTTACCTCCGCGCCCAATAACCTCAGTGGCACCTGGCACGTCAATCACTCAATCTTGACGCCCACAATGTGGCTCCACGAAATGCACCACTCCTCACTTGATCTCGGTGATCACCCCGACAAGATGGGACTTTGGGGAATGATGTCGGGTGGAGCAAGAACCGACTTGCTCGGTTGGGATAAGTACCTCTCCGGTTTCTTTAGTGATAATCAAGTCCGTTGCGCGTCGCCCAACATCACCTCAACGCATCACCTCACACCATCGGTTACTAAGAGCACTGCCGAGAAATTAGTCGTCATCCCGCTCTCTAAAACAAAAGTTATTGTGGTGGAATCCATGAGACGTGGTGGCTATAACTACAAGTTAGCCAAGAATCTGCAAGGTGCTCTTGTCTATACGGTTGATCTGACTCAGACCGAACATGGCGAAGGCCAATATGTGCAACCACCAACCAGGGGCCTTTATAGCGTCAACTTCGGTGATGCTCCGTTAAAGAATGGTGAATTTGTCATTGTTGAAGGCGTGCGGATTAGCGTGACTCATAGTGGTGATTTTGGAGATATCGTGAAGGTCGAGAAGGTCTCTTCTTAGTTATGCTCTAGGAATGACGCACTTTCTGATTGCCTTGGGCGTCATTCTGCTCGCAAACATGATGCCGGCCTTTGCTCCTCCTACCTGGGCGATTCTGGTTTTCTTCGCTCTCTCTTTTCAAATCAATACGCTCGCCCTTGTTATCGGCGGAGTAGTCATGGCCACGACGGGGCGACTCTTACTTGCGCTTTTCTTTCGTCGGTTTTCCCGCTTCGTGCCGCAGCGATTCGTGGAGAACTTGGAAGCTGTGGGTGAGTATTTCTCTTCGGGAAAGAAGCAACAAGCGTCGGCTTTCCTACTTTTCTTCATCTCCCCGGTCTCTTCAGCACAACTCTTTGAAGCGATTGGCATGATGAAGAACGTCCGCCTACTTCCTATCGCTGGCTTCTTCGCTGGCGGGCGACTCGTCAGCTACTCATTTTATGTAGCTGGAAGTGCTGCTTTGAAAGCCACGTCATATGGAGAACTCTTCACGAAGGAGATCACTTCACCTACATCAATTCTCATTCAAGTTCTGATGATCATTCTCTTAGTTGGTTTTGGATTTATTCCGTGGAGAAAGTTTCTTCAGAGAGGCGAGTAAAGAATTTAGACGCGGTGCTTTCCGAGTAGTTTGAGTTTGCGTAGGGCTAATTGAGAGATCTCACCACCATTGGAACCTCGCGCCGGCGACTTCAGATAGCGATGATGCATCGCGCTACTCACACAATCTGCAACGAAATCGAAGGGTTGGACCAATTCGAGCGAGAGGTCGAGTACGGGTGTGAGAGACCCGGCACGCACAATGCGATCATAGAGCCAGGAAATCTCTAATAAATACGCTTCGCTCTCAAGATCAGGGGTGAGAGCGCGTGCGCGTTCCAACGAGAAATCTAAAGTGAGATCGGCGGGCTCGTTCTCCATGGTCCGAGAGTATCCCCCTGTACAGACATTGGGGAACGACGTGCCTTTACTCGGTTACCTTTACTTGGTTAGAGAGCGAAAGTGGGGTACTCGTCGGTGACCAGCAAGATCGCGTACCCATAGACACGGTTCCAGTACTGAGAGACGCGCACGATGGTATCTGCGTAGCTTGCTGGCAAACTTCCGGTCAGCAGAATGCTGAACCAGCCAAGGATCATCATGACAAGACCTACCACTGCATAGGCAAATCCGACGATGTAGAGCGGTATCGCTAAGAACCACTTGATGAGAGCCAATCCCCGACTGAGTTGCTGGCCATCTCCCACCTCTGGATATGTAATTGACACTACGTTGCTCTCTTCAATGGAGGGGTACTCGTCGGTGAGGAGAGTGAAGTAGGCCCAGATCCGATTTGCTAAGCCAAAGAGCGCTTTGTTGAAGGCGAGAACATAGCTGGGATATTTGCCACGAAAGAGCAGCGCAATCATCACGGGAAGGATGAAGAGTCCGTATGTAGAACTGTTCTTGTTATCCCAGGAATCGACCGTAAAAGTAGCAAGGAAGAAGGCGACTGGAGCGACCAAGATAGCCCGATAGGCCACGGTGACACGGTTCCGATTAGTTAATTGAACTTGAAATGTTGTTTCGATTTGGTTGCTCATATTTCAAGTATAGGTGCGAATATCTTTATGATTACTCCATGACCTTGCTTCATCTCCTCGATCTCCTCTCTACTTTTGTTTTTGCACTCGTCGGCGCGCGAGTGGCGGCAGATAAGGGACTCGATTACGGCGGTATCGCGTTCATCGCCGCCATTGCTTCTGTCTCCGGAGGCACGCTTCGAAATCTCTTTCTTGGTCTCAAACCCATTTGGGTGGTTGATCCGTGGATTCTGGCTGTGGTCGTCGCGGCCGCCATCATTACGTTGGTCTTTAGGCGGGTCACACATATTGGTAAAACGTTGCTGATCATGGACACGTTGGGTTTAGCGGTGGCAACAGTTTCAGGAACGCAATTGGCATTTGAACAACATGTGGGTTGGTACGCAGCGATTGTGCTCGGAGTAATCTGGCTTGCTACGCGATGTGCTCTGCCAGTTAGAACCTGTTTTACTCCACCGAGAAACTATTGGAACATCCTCACTAGTTGGCGCTGTGGTTTTCGTGGTGCTGCATCAAGCGCACGTACTCAATACCGTCGCCGCTTTAGTTGGTGGGGCGGTAGTGATTGCCACTCGAGTTATTTCGATTCAGTTCAATCTGAATCTGCCTAAATTCAAAAAGTAGATCTATAAATCAAAAAGGAGCACCTAGAAAATTCCCAGGGCCCCTATTTGATATTTCTTGAAATTGCGAGGCATTGACTACGCACAAAAAATATAGCACTTAGGTTTTTTCCACAGGCACTTATTCTCCGTTTGCTCACTCATTGCCACCCCTTACTTTCGCTCTCGCGTGCCGCTGTAGCTCAGCGGAGAGAGCGAGGCATTGATTACGCCGAGGTGGCAGGTTCGAAGCCAATATGGCGGAGGCGGCGAGATTTGAACTCGCGATGGGCTTGAGGCCCAAACCGCATTAGCAGTGCGGCGCCATAGACCGGACTAGGCGACGCCTCCACGCGGTCCGCCCCAAAACGCGAAGGCTCTAGGGAAGAACGCTCTGTGAGGGTACCGTCTGGGGTAAAAGTAGAGCAAAGCGAAAGGTTGCCCCGTGTCCTTCCATCCTGACCAGATCCGCTCCCAGTACCCCGCCCTTCAAAATGGCGTGGCTTGGCTCGACGGCGCAGCCGGCACCCAGGTCCCCACGAGCGTGATTGAGGCCATCGCAGGCGCCTATCGCCACGGCATCGGCAATACAGGGGGCGCCTTCCCCGCCTCTCACTACAGCGAGCAGATTCAGTGGGGAGCCCGCGAAGCTGTTGCAGATCTCGTCGGCGGAGTGGCCGAGGGCGTCTTCTTCGCCCAGAGTGCCACCACAATTACGTATCACATCAGTCGCACCTTGGCTCAAGGCTGGGTAGCGGGCGATGAAGTGATCGTCTCTCGTCTTGATCACGATTCGAATGTGCGTCCCTGGATTCATGCTGCGGAGAGCGCCGGCGCCACTGTGCGTTGGGCCGAGATTGATTTAGAGACCGGAGATCTACCCGCAGATCAATACAAAGAATTAGTGAACGGTCGCACCAAGGTAATTGCTGTGACCGCTGCATCCAATGTGCTCGGAACGAAACCTGATATTTCGCGTATCGCTGAAATTGCACACTCTGCTGGCGCACTCATTTATGTAGATGGCGTGCACGCCACTCCGCACTTCCCTATCGACATCGATGCGATGTCGGCAGATTTCTACGTCACCAGTGCATACAAGTGGCAAGGTCCACACATCGCCGCACTTGCCGCGGACCCGAAACTTTTGCAATCACTCACTCCTCGTAAACTTGCTTCGTCAACACCAGACTCACCAAATAAGTATGAGCTTGGCACCCCACCATTTGCAGACCTTGCTGGTGTAAGCGCCGCTGTGGATCACATGGCAGGTTTAGTAGCCGGAACCGGAACCAGGCGCGAGCGCATCACCACTTCTATGACAGCCGTCGCGGCGTACCAAAAGGCACTTGCTGGCCATATGCTCGATTCGCTACGTGCGATGCCTAAGGTGCATGTCTTTGGAAAGCTCAAAGATAAAACTCCCACGGCTTACTTCACCGTCGCCGGCTATGAACCGCTTCAAGTTGCGCAGAAACTTTCTGAAGGCGGCGTGAATGTATGGAATGGCCATAATTACGCTTGGGAAGTTACTGCCGCGCTCGGTATTCGAGATAAGGGGAGCGCAGTTCGTGCTGGCTTAAGCCTTTATAATAATGAAGACGATGTTGAGCGCTTACTTAAGATTGTGAGCGCGCTCTAACGCCATTCGTGACGCACATGGCCAAGATGATCGCGCATGATCTTCTCGGCTAATGGAGCGTTTCTATTTTCAATAGCATGAAGTAGCGAGTTATGTTCCTCGCTGCTCTGTGCAAGTTCGCCTTTTTCAGCAATCTGACGTAATCCAAAGAGCCTTGCTTGACTACGTAATTGGGCGACCGTTTCCACTAATCGCTTATTACCAGTCGCCTCAATCACGGCGAGATGAAATTGGCGATCGGCCTCGAGATACTCCTCGACTTTTCCGGCGGCAGCAAACTGCGAGATAATGCTGGCTAACTCACGAAGATGCGCGAGTTGATCCGGAGTTGCTGAGATAGCCACCATGGCAACTGCGGGTGGTTCTAAAAGATCTCGCATGCTGGCGATCTCGTCGAGATCTTGGACGGAGGGTTCCACTACTCGGAAGCCCTTATTCTTCACCGGTTTAAGTAAGCCCTCTTTTACTAAATCAAGGAGAGCTTCACGAACAGGAGTAACCGATACTTCGTATCTCTCTGCGAGCGCGGGAGCGGAGTGCACCTCACCGGGGGCCATGTGACCTGCGATGATCGATGCGCGCACTCCTGCCGCGACCTGTTCCTTGAGCGTGGGCTCAACGGTTAACTTCATCATCGAACTCTTTAGAGTCCTTGATGTGGGTGGAGGTGGTTCTTTGGTGGAACGAAGGTCTCCTTGATAGAGCGGGCACTCACCCAACGAAGCAAGTTCTGTGCAGAACCTGCTTTGTCATTTGTGCCTGATGCGCGTGCGCCACCGAATGGTTGTTGACCAACAACAGCGCCGGTGGGCTTGTCATTGATGTAGTAATTACCGGCCGCAAAACGAAGCGCCTCTGATGCATGATTAATCGCTTCACGATCTTGCGCGATGAAGGCACCAGTAAGCGCATACGGAGCAATTGACTCCATCTGAGTGAGGACCTTGTCGTATTCCGCGTCCGGATATACATAAATTGCGAGGAATGGCCCGAAGTACTCATCGGTAAAGACCTCATGTGTTGGATCGGTGCATGTAACAAGAGTTGGTTCAACGAAGTAGCCAATACTGTCGTCGCACTTTCCACCTGCAAGAACTTCTACCTTGGGATCCTTTTCCACCCGCTCGAGTACAGCTTTGAGGCGAGCAAAGGCGCGGTCATCGATCACAGCGCTCATGAAGTTATCGAAGTCAGCTGGATCTCCCATCGAGAGGTGATTGACCGCACCGACCAGCGAATCTTTTAACTTTGGCCAGATAGAGGCAGGAACATAGGCTCGTGAGGCCGCAGAACATTTCTGTCCTTGGTATTCATAAGCGCCGCGAATGAGCGCAGTACGTAGCACATCCACATCAGCGCTTGGATGAGCGAAGACAAAGTCCTTGCCGCCGGTCTCACCGACGAGACGCGGATAAGTTTTGTAATGTGCGATGTTCTCCCCCACTGTCTTCCAAAGATGTTGGAAGACACCTGTAGATCCGGTGAAGTGGATACCTGCAAGATCTGGATGGGAGAGTGCCACATTGGAGATCTCGGTGGGATCTCCAGGAACCAAGTTGATTACTCCTGCTGGAAGACCAGCTTCAATGAGGAGTTCCATCGTGAGCGAGGCAGCGAGCATTTGTGTATGTGCCGGCTTCCAAATCACCACGTTGCCCATGAGTGCAGGTGCAGTAGGGAGGTTTCCAGCAATAGCAGTGAAGTTAAACGGCGTGATGGCGTAAACAAAACCTTCCAGTGGACGGTAATCGCTGCGATTCCACACACCTGGGCTAGAAATCGGTTGATCCGCCAAGATCTGACGGGCGAAGTGCACGTTAAAACGCCAGAAATCAATGAGTTCGCAAGCAGCATCAATTTCAGCTTGGAAACAAGTCTTCGATTGACCCAGCATGGTGGCCGCAAGAATGCGATCACGCCAAGGTCCGGAGAGAAGATCGGCAGCTTTGAGGAAGATGGCGGCGCGATCATCGAAATCTAGTTCACGCCATGCTGGTGCGGCTTTCATCGCCGCTTCAATAGCGTCCTTCGTATCATCACCATTTGCGCCTTTTACCTTACCAATGAGGTGATGACGGTTCTGCGGTGAACGAACTTCGAACTCAGCACCTTTGCCTGGTCTCGCAACATTGTTGATCACCAGCGACATTGGATGCGTAATCGCGGTCATCTCTGCGAGCGCTCTTTGTAGCGACTCGCGCCACTTACTTCCTGGCTCGAAGAGATGAATGGGTTCGTTTACTGGTGTGGGAACATTGCTTATTGCATCCATTAATCAATCGCCTTCGTTCCTGATCCTAGAGTGATAGTGCGAGTTACTGAGTAGAAGCGCATGGCATCTTTGCCTTGTTCACGCTGACCGTATGAAGAATCTTTTGTGCCACCGAATGGTGCATGAAAATCAACGCCCGCTGTAGGGGAGTTCACTTTCACCATGCCCGTGCGCAGCGACGTGGCGGCGCGAATAATTGCTTCAATATCGCGACCGTGAATACTTGCGGTCAGGCCATAACGCACACCGTTGGCCATCGTTATTGCATCATCCACACTCTTGACGCGAGTGATCGAGGCGAAGGGTGCAAATACTTCCTCTTGCATCAGTTCGTCATCAAGGCTGAGACCGGTAACGATCGCTGGCTTAGCAAACCATCCGTTATCGCCAAAGTTGCCACCTCCAGTCAAGATCCGTCCACCACGTGCAGCCGCAGCCGCCGCCGCGTCCGTGAATTCTGTGCGTGCAACCTCTGTGATTAGTGGCCCGACAAGTACTCCCTCTTGTGCGGGATCAGCTGGCGACATCGCTTCGACTGCAGCAACAATGGCATCACTTACTTCGGTGAATCGCTTCTCGTCACCCACCACAATAAAACGTGAAGTGGCCGTGCACTTTTGACCAGCAAAACCCATCGACGCTTGCGAGAGATGTGTGGCGGTCAATGCCAGGTCAGCATCGGGTAGGACGATGGCGGGATTTTGCCCACCCATTTCCGCCTGTACGGGCTTTCCGGCGCCGGCGGCGGCCGCCACCACACTCTGTCCCACCGCAACAGAGCCCGTGAAAGAGATGACGTCTGCTTGCGTGATGAGCGCCGTCGCAGTTCCGCGATGACCAGGTGTAATGAGGAAGAGATCCTTAGGCAAGGTTTTTTCGAAGAGTTCAGCGACTCTCAGAGCACAACCCAGAGCTTCGGTGCTCGGCTTTAAAACCACCGAGTTACCCGCAGCGAGTGCGGGTGCGGCCTTCCAGAGTGGAATCGCGATCGGAAAGTTCCATGGGGTGATGAGGCCAGCGACACCATGCGGAACGCGTTGGGTAATGAGAAAACCTGGAGTCGTAGGAGGAATTGTTTCACCGTTGGGATCTAGCGCGGCCTGGGCGTAGTAATCGAGGATGGCAATCGCGCGACCTACTTCGCCACGGGCTTCAACTATTGGCTTACCCACTTCCCGCACGATCAAATCAGCGAGCTCTTGCGAGTGAGTGCGCAATGCGTTAGCGCTCTCACGAAGTGCATTTGAACGCGCCATAGCATTGGCGCCCCACTCCTTCTGAGCCGCTCGTGAGCGCGCGATGATGTTAACCATCTCCTCCGCGCTTACCTCGGGGGCAGATGCCACTACATCACTGGGATTTTGTGGGCTAGTACTTGTGATCACGTGCGCTCCTAAACGAGGAAACCAGCGGGAAATGGATCTTGAGGATCAAGACGCCATTGAGCAGTACCCATCACCCATGCACGACCCGTGATGGTGGGAATAATTGCATCGAAGTTGCCGACCTTTGCGCGGCCAGCAATACGACCTTGGAATTGCGAACCGATCCACGATTCGTTAATCAAAGTATCTGAATCCTTCATTAAGCCACGAGTCACCATCTGTGCCATACGCGCACTCGTGCCAGTACCGCATGGTGAGCGATCAAACCAACCAGGATGAATCGCCATGGCATTCTTCCAATGGAGCGAATTACTTCCTGGCGCGATGAAATCTACGTGGTGACAGAGTTTGATATCTGGATTCTCTGGATGCACAGGTGGATTCTGGGCATTGATTGCATCCGAGATCGCTAAGCCTGCATCAAGAAAGCGTTGGCCGTTCTCGCGCTTGAATTCAATACCTACTTGAGCGGCATCAATGATGGCGTAGAAATTACCGCCGTATGCCATGTCGTAGGTAACTTCGCCATATCCGGGCACAGTGACTTTCTGATCAAGTCCTAAAGTAAAAGAGGCGACGTTGGTGATGGTGACGTGCTCAGCTTTTCCATTTGCCACCTTTACATCAACCGTAACGAGCCCGGCTGGAGTGTCGAGGCGCACCGTGGTGAGTGGCTCAACTACCTCCACCATTCCGGTCTCTACTAAAACGGTGGCTACGCCGATCGTTCCATGCCCACACATCGGCAGGCAGCCACTGACTTCGATATAGAGCACTCCCCAGTCGGCATCAGAACGCGTTGAAGGCTGCAAGATTGCCCCACTCATCGCTGAATGCCCGCGTGGTTCATACATCAAAAGGGTGCGGAGATCATCCATGTGTTCCAAGAAGTAGGCACGGCGCTCAAACATCGAGTTACCCGGAATTGGTGCGACACCACCAACTACGACGCGAGTCGGCATTCCTTCCGTATGTGATTCAACAGTATGAATAACCCGATTGACCGGCCGCATAATTACTTACGATTCTTAAAGAAGGCAGCAGCGCGTTCGATATCTTTACGGCACTTTGCCTCATCGGCCGCGGGAAGCGGGAGTCTTGGCAAGCGGGTGGGCCCGCCGTAACGTCCAAGCACATCCATCGCAAGTTTGATTGCTTGAATGAATTCCTTTTTAGAATCCCAGTGGAAGAGATCATGCACTTCTGCATATATCTTGCTAGCTTCAGCGAATTTTCCATCGATGACCAATTGATAAAGCTCGGCTGATTCGCGTGGCATAGCGTTGGGGAAACCAGCAATCCAACCCACAATGCCAGCAGTTCCCAACTCCACGAGCACATCGTCAGCACCGACAAGTACTTCGATGCGCGGAGCTAAGGAATGCAATTGCCAGATACGACGCACGTCGCCAGAGAATTCTTTGATTGCAACAACGTTAGGAACTTCATCAGCGATGCGTGCAACAAGAGTCGGAGTGAGATCTACTTTGGTGTCGAAAGGATTGTTGTAAGCCACGATTGGAATACCAACACGACCTACTTCTTTGTAATGCGCGACCACTTCATCATCATTTGCTTTATATGCATTAGGTGGAAGGAGCATGACGGCGTGGGCGCCGGCCTTCGCTGCATGTTCGGCCCACTTACGCGACTCGCCAGCACCGTATGCACCCACTCCAGGTACGACGGAAAATCCCGCTGGTGCGGCAGCTACAGCCGTGGTGACCATCGCGGCGCGTTCGCTCTCGGTCAATACTTGATACTCACCAAGCGAGCCGTTAGGCACGACGCCGTGAGTCTTATTGGCAGCGAGCCAAGCCACATGCTCGGCGTATTTATCAAGATCTACCGATAGATCAGCGCGGTAGGGGGTCGCAGTTGCGGTGAGGATTCCATGCCAAGGCTGTGATTGAGTCATGGCCCAAGAGTAATATATTACTAGGGGTCCCCGTCAAGGTAGGCTTCCGTTATCGCTCCCCCTGTTCGTTAGGACCATGATGAATCAACCTCCCAAACTCAATATCGGCTCCCACGACTTGCCAGTGAGCCCACAATTGGCCGACTTCATGATGACGGGTTGGGCCAACACTGAGCGCACCGATGTGCGCCCGCTCCCCTGTGTGCCCTTCACAGCACCGAGGCGCGAGAAGCTCTCCGCTCTCTACCCCGGGCACCGTTTGGTGATTCCCGCTGGCACTTTCAAAGTGCGCGCCAACGACACGGATTACCGCTTTCGGCCACATTCGGCTTTCGCCTGGCTGACCGGAATTCCAGGGAGCGAAGTAGTGCCAGACACGGTGCTTCTCTTTGAGCCCAACGATAGTGGACACGATGTTTATCTCTACTTACACCCACGCAGTTCACGAGAGAGCGCGGAATTTTTTCGCGATCGTCGACACGGCGAACTTTGGGTCGGCCGACGTCCGTCGGCTGCCGAGGCCGAAGTCGCCTACGGCATTAAGGTGCGCCATATCAACGACTTAGCAAAAGATATTGCACACGGTGATCACACCATTTTGGTGCGTGGTGAAGATGAGAAGGTTGATGCGCTTATTCCTACGCATATGCGAGAAGGTGAACTTCTCCAGATGCTTGCTGAGCTTCGCCTCATCAAAGATGATTTTGAATTAGAAGAAATGCGCAAAGCCGTCGAAGCCACCATTCGCGGATTTGAAGATGTAGTACGCGCGCTTCCTGATGCCATGAAGAGTGAGCGCGGCGAGCGCATTATTGAAGGTGCTTTTTACACACGTGCCCGCACCGAAGGAAATGATGTGGGGTATGACACCATTGCAGCCTCTGGTGCGCACGCCTGCATCCTGCACTGGATGCGTAATGATGGAGAAGTAAATGATGGAGATCTATTACTTCTTGATGCGGGCGTAGAAGTTGAATCACTCTATACAACTGATGTCACTCGAACTCTTCCGGTAAACGGAAAATTTACTGAGGCACAACGCAAAATCTATCAATTGGTCTACGACGCCCAAGAGGCTGCGCTCGCCACCATTAAGCCTGGCGCAAAGTTTCGGGATTTTCACCGCGCTTCCCAAAGAGTTATCGCTAAGGGCCTAGAGGAGTGGGGGATTCTTCCTATCTCTGCTGAGGAATCACTCGATCCTGAGGTGGGGCTCCACCGTCGCTGGACGCTCTGCTCCACCGGCCACATGCTCGGTATCGATGTTCATGATTGTGCGAAGGCACGTGCTGATCAATATCTCGATGGCGTGCTCGAAGTCGGGCATGTACTTACCGTGGAGCCTGGTCTCTACCTGCAACCTGATGACCTCTTGCTCCCAGAGGAGTTGCGTGGCATTGGTATTCGAATCGAAGACGACATTGTGGTCACCGAAGACGGGTACGAGCTGCTTACCAAAGACTTACCTCGCCATCCTGACGATATCGAAAAATGGATGGGTCGTTTACTCGGTAAAAATTGATCGTCACTGCTACGGCCAGATAAGCGCGATTCCTGCTTTAGCAACTTCTGAAATTCGTTTTGCGCGCGCCGTAGCAATTGCTGCATCTCGCTTAGTTTGCGCTGCGGCGAACTCCGCCTTGAAGGTGGCATTGAAGACCAAAACTGATTTAGGATTCGCTGCAAGTGCGGCCTTCTGTTTAGCAATTGCAGCGTTAATTTCACCTTGATACGTCGCTTCAATGGTATTCAGTTCTTTTGTTTGCTGGGCTCGCAACGAGATTGCCAATGGTGAATCGCTGGATTCAGAGGTGAGCGGAGTGATACCACCTTGATTAGCCACCACACGACAGGTGAGAGAGGATCCCGAGCGTACCGACGCGAGATCCGTCTTGAGCCATGAAACTGAAGTGGTTGATACCGCCGGCTTAGCTGTGCTGAATGCAACTCCATTCACCATCAAGAAGACATTTGCCAAGGTGGGGCTGGCGAGAAGTGGAGTGACGCCCTTTTCCATATATGCAAATGTGCCTCGGGTGCACGAAACTGAACTTGAGTTCTGTGAAATTTTGGGTGGTGTCACAATTCGTAGGTAAGAGCGCTTCGCATAAATGGCGAAGAGAGTGGTATTCCCGGTAAGTGCAAAAGTGGCTCCGCTCCCATAATTGCCCGTACTTCCATCGTCCGTCAAACTCCAGTGGTCGAAAATGAGATCGCCCTTGGTCAGATTTGACGGAGTATCATCAAGTCGAATATTTCCATCGACTCCACTCTGCTGTGCTGGCACATCACCTGTTCCACCATTTGCGTCATAAGTGATCGTGGATATCCACCGCGCATAGAGGGTGACGTTTCCGGTAAGTGGATAAGTGTCTACACCTGGCAGGTAATTAGTACCAGTTCCCTGTTGATTCGTATTCCACCCTGCAAAAGTATGCGCGTTTCTTACTAAGGCACTGGTTCCACTATTTGTAGGGAGAGCAACGCTTGAATCGACCGCAGGTAAAGATGGATCGGGTGGTGATCCCCTCGTGGGGGAATTTCCAGAAAAAGTAATGACTGAAGTCCATTTAGCATAGAGAGTTACATCACCAGAAACCGTAAAGTCACTACCTACCGCGTAGGTAATTCCTAAGCCTGTGGCCAAGGTATTCCATCCTGCAAAAGTATGGCTGCTCTTTTGAAGAGTGCCGCTATTTTGAGCAAGCGAATTAAT
>RGER01000340.1 GCA_009917815.1 Actinomycetota bacterium | reverse complement strand
GGCGGCGAAGCACCGCACGGATTCGAGCAACCAGTTCGCGTGACTTATATGGCTTGGTCACGTAATCGTCTGCGCCAATTTCTAAGCCGACCACCTTGTCAACTTCATCATCTTTTGCAGTGAGCATGATGATAGGAACTTGAGAATAACCGCGGATCTGCCGACATACTTCAATGCCCGAAATGCCAGGGAGCATCAAATCAAGGAGTACAAGATCAGCGCCATTTCGAGCAAAAGCAGTGATGGCATCTGCACCATTCTCTGCAACGGAGACCTCGAAACCTTCTTTCGTCAGGAGATATGCCAGAGCTTCAGAGAAGGACGCTTCGTCTTCTATTACAAGGATGCGGGTCATTCGGCTTCCTGACTGTTGCTTGCGAGTGGGAGGCGAAGAGTAAAGGTGCTGCCGGAGCCTTCAATGCTCCAGACGCGAATATCCCCACCATGATTTGTAACAATGTGTTTTACGATGGCCAAACCAAGCCCGGTGCCACCGGTCGCCCGCGAGCGAGCCGGATCAACTCGGTAGAAACGTTCGAAGATTCGTTCTATTTCGGATTCAGAGATGCCAATACCTTGGTCGCTCACTGCAATTTCCACAATGTCATCTTGGGCTTCGACACCGATTCCTACGCTGGTGTGATCTGGACTGTAAGCAATCGCATTGTTGATGAGGTTTGTAAGAGCCGTGGTGAGTTGCTCCTGATTGCCCATCACGGCAAAGCTAACCGAGCGTGATCGCACCACCGTTATGTCGCGTTTCTGGGCTGATAACTTCGTTCTATCTAGTGCCTCGCTTATTACGTTATCTAAGAACACGAGATCAGCGCCGATTAATGGGTCTTGGCTTTGAAGCCGTGAGAGATCGATAATCTCTTGTACCAAATCACCGAGTCGTACCGCTTCAGCGCCCATTCGTTCAGCAAAGCGCTTAACTGCATCAGGATCATCGCTCGCTTCAACGACAGCCTCTGCAAGGATAGAAAGCGCACCAATGGGTGTTTTTAACTCGTGTGAGATATTTGCTACGAAGTCTCGGCGCACTTCATCTACGAGTCGTGATTCGCTCTCGTCGGAGATGAGTACCAAGACTGTTCCGCTACCGAGTTCGGGAATAAGAAGGGCGCGCACAGATAATTCAAAGGTTCCAGTGCTCAGTCGACCACGCTTGAACTCCACACGAGATTCCACAAGTTCAAAATCCTTACGAGCATGGCGCACTAGCGCCACCAACTCTTCACCCACAAGTTTTTCATCTCGCACGATGCCAAGTGCTCGCGCTGAAGTACTCGCAAGAAGAACTTTCTCACCGGGAGCCACAATCAGTGAGCTCTCAGCAACAAGCGAAAGTATTCTGCTCACCACAGCGGATAGTCGAAGATCTGGGGTCTCCTGAACTTGCTCGACCGCCTTGCCAAACCATCGCGCCATGAGACCATGGTAGATCGCTCACCGGGGGGAATACGACCG
>RGER01000339.1 GCA_009917815.1 Actinomycetota bacterium | reverse complement strand
GAAGCCACCCCACCTGCCATCCCGGCTAACCTTGCCCTATGACTCTGGCGGCCTCCTCCCTCTCGTCCAACGCTCTCTGGCTCTGGTTTAAGAATGCCCCACTCCACGTCCTCACGATCGTGGTGATCTCTTTCATCGTCTTATGGGTGGGTAGGAGAGCCATCGCGCGCATCATCACCCGACTCACCTCCGCACCTGAGAACGGCTCACGCCAACACCAGCGACGCCGTGAGCGCGCCATGACTATGGGAAGCATTCTGCGTTCCACGATGAATGCCGCAATCGGTGTGGTCGCATTAGTGATGGTCCTTGGCGAACTCGGGCTCAATGTGGCGCCCATCATCGCGAGTGCGAGCGTGCTTGGATTGGCCGTCAGTCTCGGCGCACAGAACATCGTTAAAGATATGGTTTCCGGCATCTTCATGCTCTTTGAAGACCAGTACGGCGTGGGTGATCACATCATCATCAATGACTCCGAAGGAACAGTTGAATCAGTGGGTCTCCGAGTCACTACGGTTCGATCTACAGACGGCACCCTCTGGTATGTACGAAATGGTGAAATCCTGAAGTTAGGGAATAAGTCGCAACCGTGATTCTGATTTACGATGGGGAGTGCGAGTTCTGCCACAATTGCGTTAACTGGATTCAATCCCGCGTGCAACTCCGAGCAATTCCCTACCAAGAAGCGAATCTCACCGAACTCATGCTTTCAGAGAGAGAAGCGCGGGAATCAGTGCACTTGGTGATGCCAGATCGCACTCTCTCCGGCGCAGACGCCGTTGCATACCTACTTAAATCAACTCAGTGGCGATCTCTTGGATTTATGGTTCAAATGTTTATGCCGCTCAGTCGTTTCATCTACAGGTGGATCGCTAGGAATCGAAGTTCTTCAATTGTGAAGTGTGTGAATTTCTTAGTAATAAAGACTATCGATCAGGGGCGTTGACCAAAGAGAACGCAGCAGCTTCTAGATATTTAGTTAATTGCGCATGCAATTGCGGAGATAATTCGAGTGCATTTACTGCCGCCAACATGTGCGTGAGCCATGCATCGCGCTCTGCTCCAGTGATTTCAAAGTGTGCATGGCGCATTCTTAACCTTGGATGGCCGCGCTGTTCAGAGTAGGTTCCCGGCCCACCCCAGTACTGCATCAGGAAAAGGGTAAGGCGTTCTTTGGCGCCGTCCATATCATCATCCGGATAGAGGGGGCGAAGCAGCGGGTCAGTAACAACACCTTCGTAAAAGAGATCCACCAACTTCTCGAATGCTGGTGCCCCACCGATTGCTTCGTAGAAGTTCTCGCTCATGACTTCGATTCTAGCGGGCGCGCTTTTGGGTCGATGAACATAACGATGATTGCAGCTGCAAAACAGAGGGCTCCCCCTGCATAGAAGGCGAGAACATAATCACCAAAGTGAACGCGCATAATGCCAGCGGCCAGCGCTGCCAGGGCATGGGCCCATCCACATC
>RGER01000338.1 GCA_009917815.1 Actinomycetota bacterium | reverse complement strand
GCTTGGGTTAGAGCTTCCTTTAAGGGCGTTGTTTGAACGGCCACAAGTTGAGGCTCTTGGTGTCTTTATCGACACTGAGTTGCAAGCGACTGCGTCAACGCCCGTTCGCACACAGATAGTTCCAGGCTCTGGCCGTCAGGGAGAGGAGATTGTCCTCTCTTATGGTCAGACGCGGATGTGGGCGTTGGACCGGATTGAGGGCGGGACGGCTGGCTATAATATGCCGGCAGCGCTTCGGCTTCTGGGCGCGTTTGATGTTGAAGCGTTTGGCGTAGCGTTGCGAGATGTTGTTGAGCGACATGAGCCGTTACGGACGGTTATTGTTGAGACTAGGGAGGGACCAATTGGTCGTCTCCGGGATGTTGGAGAAGAGAGCTGGCTTGTTGCAGTTGAGGATTTATCTGATCTCGCAGAAGCCGATCTAGAAGAAGCGATTAAGGCTCGGATTGAGGCGGAGAGTGATCGGGTATTTGATTTAAGCCGTGATGTGATGGTCCGCGCGCGCGTGTTGCGTGTGGGGCGGCAAGAGCATGTTTTGATCTTTGTGATGCATCATATCTCTGGGGACGGCGTCTCGTTGCCAGTATTGGTCCGCGAGCTTGGTTCTGCTTATGCGGCGCGGCTTAGGAGAGAGGCTCCAGACTTTAGTCCGCTTGCTGTCTCTTATTCGGATTATGCACATTGGCAGCGTGAGTGGTTTGAGGAGAGCGGGGAGTTAGAGCGTCAATTAGCGTATTGGCGAGAAGCCTTATCTGGGGCTCCTGATGTTTTATCCTTACCGACGGATTATGCGCGTAGAGCGGATCGGAGCCGGAAGGCGGGTTATGTTCCAGTTCAAATAGACGGCAAGACAACAGCAGCATTGGAGGCTTTAGCGCAGTCACATGGGACGACGCTGTTTGCTGTGTTGATGGGTATTTATGGATCGCTTCTGGGGCGTCTTTCTAGACAAGACGATGTCTTGATTGGTTTTCCAGTAGCAGGCCGTGATCAGACAGAGATTGAGGATCTGATCGGATTTTTTGTTAACACACTCGTTCTTCGGGTTGATGTGAGTGGGAGCCCACGGGTCTTTGATCTGATTGAGCGGGTGAAAGAACGCTCATTAGAGGCGCTTAGTCATCAGGACGCGCCGTTTGATCGTCTTGTGGAGGATTTAGCGGTTGAGCGATCGCTATCGCACACGCCGATTTTCCAGGCGATGTTTGCGTGGCTGGATCAGGGAGAGCTCCAATTTAAACTAGGCGAGGCGTCATTAGAGAGCCTGGATGTTCAGTTACCGACGTCGAAGTTTGATGTGACGTTGTCTTTGGGCCGTCAGGCAGATGGCTCTCTTGCGGGTATTTTTGAATATGACGCGTCGCTGTTTGCTGAGCGGACGGTTCGTTCTTGGAGTGATCAGTTCAGTCGGTTGCTTGAATACGCTGTAGAGAATGAAGAGCGTCTTCTTAGTTCTGTGTCGCTGATTAGC
>RGER01000337.1 GCA_009917815.1 Actinomycetota bacterium | reverse complement strand
GAGGGAACAGCCAGGCTGCGCTCCGTATACCATTCCGTCACGAGGCGGTCTACTTCAGAGCCCATAGAGAAAGGTGTGATCACCTTTGTCTTTGGTTTAATGTAAATCCCCTGTCTCGGGACTGTTACTGGAAAGGTGGTCTCACCGCCAAACGTGGCGGGATTACACGGAAAGTGGAAGACTTGCTCCTTTCTAGACATGATGGTTGTATGAAAAATCTATGCCGGACAGCTTCAATTTTTTCAATAATACCCCTTGTATTCGCGAAGAAACCGTGAGTTAGGAGGGTCGAATCCGCCCACCATTCGGGGAGCTTCTTGGCCCCCTATAACAGCTGTGGCGGAGTTACAGCACTCACCTAGTGCGATATTGGAAAGGTCCGCCATCGCGCTTCCGAATAGACGTAGTGCCTCCTTCTCCTCCGCATCGGAGAGGTTTTCGGCGGTACATAAGCGTTTTATCAGGAAGGTGCCACGAGAGCCCCATTTGTCAAAGGAGAGAGACAAATCGCGTTGAGGGATTGTCTTGGAAAAACAGCGGGCGGCCGTCTCAGCTACCGGCTCTAAATCATGTGACGTAGAGAAGGGCTGATAATGTGTGGCCTGAACCACTTTTGCCGTGCTCATCAAATCCTTCTTCAAGCAGGCAATCTTGGAAAGTATCAGCTGCATTTCGCGTAAATCGTCGGGACCTTCTTCCGTCCATACTCTTTTGGAATTCAGCATGGAATATAGCTGAGCACAATCCTTGGAAGTATTCATATAATCGGGCATACCCGCGCCCACGGTGGGACCGGCAAATCCCTCATTCACCTCAAAGTTGCTTATCACAGGTGTAGTTTTCGAGCTATTCCACATACAGTATCCAAGAGTCACACTCAGGGCGGTAGCAAAAAGAGATATAGCTCCGTATGTCACAAGCTTACTCGTTGCGGTGGGTTGCGACATTCTCCTCTATTGAGAAGGGGGCATTTTGAGCGGAGCTGAGGGACACGGACGTGTTTGCCATTAGTAGGGCCATCTTACACAACTCGCCTTTGGAGTTCGCCTTATCGAACATATAGGCGTCGATATTGATAGCCCCCTCTTCTTTGAGACGAAGGTTGTAGACCGTGACGACCTTTTTCTGGCCAATCCGGACAGCGCGCCCCACGGCCTGCTCCATGAGCGCCTTTGTCCACCAAGGACCGGTGAAGATAATCTGGTCAAAGTGCTGGAGATTCAGGCCCGTGCCTCCCGACTGGAGTTGTACGAGCAGAACTTCCTGCTTGCCCTCTGCGACAGGCTTGTGTGACCGCTCAATCACATCCTGCTTCTGTGCCGCCGTGAGGCCACCGTGGTATTGCTGGACAAGCTCCACGTTCGTCTCCAACCGGAACATATTCTGGAGCATGTTCATCTCGTGGTGGAAGTGGCAGAAGATAATCCACTTGTGCGATTCCGTCGATTGGCAGACAATGTCGCGGAGCTTG
>RGER01000336.1 GCA_009917815.1 Actinomycetota bacterium | reverse complement strand
GCGTTACAAGATTCCTTATGGTGCCGTTTCAACGGCCAAGGAAGGCGATCGCGTCAAGGCCGGTCAGGTCATCGTGACGTGGGATCCCCATACTCACCCGATAATCTCTGAAGTATCGGGGCGTATCGCTTTGGGCGACTTCAAAGAAATGAACATCATTGCATGAGTTCTAAACTCAATACAATCAGTGAATGGAGAGCTCGACCAATTAGTACCGCTCGGCTTAACGTGTTACCACGCGTACACCTACGGCCTATCAACCTAGTAGTCTCCTAGGGGTCTTAATGAATATTCATCTTGAGGTCGGCTTCGCGCTTAGATGCTTTCAGCGCTTATCCGAACCGAACTTCGCTACCCGGCGGTGCCCTTGGCAGGACAACCGGTACACAAGAGGTTCGTCCATCCCGGTCCTCTCGTACTAGGGATGAGTCCTCGCAATATTCAACGTGTGTAGTAGATAGGAGACCGAACTGTCTCACGACGTTCTGAACCCAGCTCGCGTACCGCTTTAATTGGCGAACAGCCAAACCCTTGGAACCTTCTCCAGCTCCAGGATGCGATGAGCCGACATCGAGGTGCCGAACCTGGTCGTCGCTGTGGACGCTTGGACCAGACTAGCCTGTTATCCCCGGAGTAGCTTTTATCCGATGAGCTTCCGCCGTCCTATGTCGCACGGTCGGATCACTAGCTCCTACTTTCGTATCTGCGCGGCGTGTCGGCCTTGCAGTTAAGCATGCTTTTGCGCTTGCACGTCCAGCCCGATTTCCATCCGGGCTAAGCATACCTTTGTGAACGCCTCCGTTACTTTTTGGGAGGCAACCGCCCCAGTTAAACTACCTACCAGCCACTGTCTCAGCCACCCGATTCAGGGCGGCCGGTTAGAATTCACATAACGTAAGGGTGGTCTCTCATTAGTGCCTTGCGGCTCCCACCTATGACTGAACATACGGAACATGAACCCAATGGCAAGCAGCAGTAAAGCTTCACGGGGTCTTTTCGTCTAACTACACATAGAGAGCATCTTCACTCCCCTCGCAATTTCGCCGAGTACCTCTTCAAGACAGTCAACAACTCGTTATGCCATTCGTGCAGGTCGGAACTCACCCGACAAGGAATTTCGCTACCTTAGGACCGTTATAGTTACGGCCGGCGTTCATCCGCGCTTCAGTCAGAGGCTTCATCTTGCGATTAACCCCCTCCTTTAACGTTCGGACACTGGCCAGGCATCAGCCCCTATACTTCATCTTGCGATTTAGCAGAGGCCTGTGTTTTTGATAAACAGTCGCTTGACATCTGACGCTGCGGGTCTCTCCCTCCCGGGAGAAACCAAGCCTTATCCCGAAGTTACGGCTATTGTTTTGCCTAGTTCCTGAAGGATACTTCTCTCGTACGCCTGAGTGTTTTCGCACTCACCCACCTGTGTCGGTTTACGGTACGGGCAGCATAATGTTAACCCTAGAGGCTTTTCTTG
>RGER01000335.1 GCA_009917815.1 Actinomycetota bacterium | reverse complement strand
TTTCTCTCGTACACCTTCGTGCATTTCGCACGCATCCACCTGTGTCGGTTTGCGGTACAGGCACGCCACGGTTAACCCTAGAAGCTTTTCTTGGTTCACTGTTCATTCCCCTCTCCCTTCTCGCGAAGGAATTGCGATGATCCAGGGACTTGTGACGCGCGGATTTTCCTACGCATCATCCCCGAACCCCCAACGTCATAGCCATAGGACGCGGGAAGGTTCAACAAACGTCACTCCATCGGAACCGTTTCGTGGTGCTGGAATATTGACCAGCTGTGCATCGACTACGCATTTCTGCCTCGCCTTAGCTCCTGACTAACCCACAGTCGATTTTCGTTGCTGTGGAAACCTTGGACTTCCGGTGGGCATGGTTCTCACATGCCTTTCTGCTACTCATACCAACATTCTCTCTTCCCAACGCTCCACCGCACCTCACGGTACGACTTCAGCGCATTGGAAATGCTCCGCTACCGCTTGATCCTCAAAGGATCAAACCCTCAGCTTCGGTACGTCATTTAGCCCCGGTATGTTTTCGGCGCAAGGAAACTTGACCAGTGAGCTGTTACGCTATCTTTAAAGGATGGCTGCTTCTAAGCCAACCTCCTGGTTGTATAAGTCTCCTCACCACCTTTTACACTTAATCATGATTTAGGGACCTTAGCTTGAGATCTGGGCTGTTGCCCTTTAGACCGATGGAGCTTCGCCCCCATGGTCTGACTGCCGGGAACACACACTGGCATTCGGAGTTTGGCCGGGTCACCTATCTTGCGACGGTGTACCCAATCAGTGCTCTACCTCCAGTGTGCTATTAACCGACGCTAGTCCAAAAACTATCTCGCGGAGAACCAGCTATTACCGAGTTCGATTAGAATTTCTCTACGAACCACAACTCATCCCCTAGTTTTGCACAGCTAGTGGGTTCGGGCCTCCATGTGGTGTTACCCACACTTCACCCTGGTCATGGTTAGGTCACCCGGTTTCGGGTCTTTTGTGTGCGACAAGCGCCGATTAAGGCTTGCTTTCACTGTGGCTCCGTCCCTCGGGACTTAACCGAGCCGCACACAAAAACTCGTTGGTTCATTCTTCAATAGGAACGCCGTCACCCTTGCGGGCTCCGACTCCTTGTAAGTATATGGTTTCAGATTCTATTTCACTCCCCTTCCGGGGTTCTTTTCAGCTTTCCCTCACGGTACTAGTTCACTATCGATCAAAACATGTATTTAGTCTTGCCACATAGTCGTGGCTGATTCCGACAAGATTTCTCGTGTCTCGCCGTACTCAAGCTTGAACACCGTGCGTAAACAGATTCTTTTCGCGTACGGGACTATCACCCTCTTTGGTGATGCTTTCCAGCATCTTTCACTAAGAATTGCCTATGCGCACCGACTAGATTCGGCTAGTCATCGCGTTCCGCTTACAACACCTGCATTGCAACGGCCGATACCTTTCGCCACGCGTTGGCGTTCCCGAAGGAACGTTACCGCAGGCTTCACAATGCG
>RGER01000334.1 GCA_009917815.1 Actinomycetota bacterium | reverse complement strand
ACGCATGCGCCTCGCAGTACTGGCACTGGATTTTCACCATTCTCTTCCCCTTGTAGTCATCCAGACAAATAGGGCAAGAACTAACAGTTGTCATGTGGTATACCTGGCCTTAGGTGGGATGGCGGTCCAATTTTAGGCCTTCCTCGCTAAGTCCAAAACGACTTTGCCGTTACAGGGGCCATATACTCCAGACCCCTCGGCATGGCCTCCAGAAATCGAACATGCGATAAATCTGCCACCTCGTCATCCACAAATACTTCTGGCCGAGGAAATCCATTGAACTCCGTGGCTGTCGCACGCGTATAGGCACCCATATAGGGAAACCAGAGCCAATCACCGACTTCCAACTCCTCCATAGAGTCCGCGCGCACAATCACATCTACAGAGTCGCACGTCCTGCCGAAAATAACCCCCTTGCTCGTATCTCTAGGAGCCTCGTCGTCGCCGCGCACACGGAACCATACAGGCGTTGCCTGGTCGAACAGAATGCTCGAAAACTGTCCGTAAATACTATCGTCAATCGTATAACTCCAGCCGTGGGCAGAGGCCTTTTTCCCAATCACTTGTACGAAGAAATCGAAACTATTGGATGAGAAAAAGCGCCCTGGCTCTGCCACGAAACGAATCGCCTCGCGTCTTTCAGCGAGCTCCCGCTTATTTACACGAATCATCGTCTCGCGAATATGTAGGGCCTTGTTGCGAAAGTCGGGCGCATAGGCAAGAAAGCCCCCACCGATATCAATCGTCTGCGGCAGTGTATAGGGGATATTATCTGAGAGCGTGCGAATACAGTTATACGCGCTGAAAATCGCGTGTTTATAGGCACTGCCATTCAGACATCCAGAGCCTACATGGAAACTAATGCCGTGTATGGCGATATCTAGGCTCCGCGCCGTCTCGCCAATATGTAGGATATTTTTCGCATCGTAGCCGAACTTGCTGGAGAAGGGCATGGCACTTCCACAATCATCCACGGCGATACGAATATAGACTCCACCCGCATATTTTTCCACTTTACTAAGCTCTTCTATCGAGTCTACAACTGTGGGCGGCGAGCCCATATCTTCTGCGGCAAGAATATCGTGCTCCGATTTACAGGGGTTCGCATAGAGAATACGGTCGGAAGAGGGCTCGTGTGGTCTACATAACTCTTCTATGCTCAGTAACTCGCGCTTCGAGGCGCAGTCGAAACCGAGGCCGGCGTCGTATAAATGATGTAGGAGATGGGGGTCAGGATTGCTTTTCACGGCATAGAAGGGCTTCACCGTGGGAAGCTCCTTCTTCCACAACTCTACTTGATGCGTAACGCGCTGCGGCGACATTACATAAAAGGCACCCCTGCTTCGGGAAGCGTAACGAGCGGAATCAAACCGCTGCTCACACGATACACCCAACCGCGTTGCATACACTCGCACGCAATCTTTTCTGTAACTTTGATGTTGTTGAGTGCACGATCAACTATGGTAGAGTGAGCCGATTCGCCAAGTTGAAAATAACGCT
>RGER01000333.1 GCA_009917815.1 Actinomycetota bacterium | reverse complement strand
TCTGACCCACTCATGTGCATCTTCTAACTTCAACCGACCATCACGAAGACGGCTTACTTCGCTCTCGGGCTTGTACGTGGAGAAGAGTAGATCTATTTCGTGAAAGTACTTCACCATCACGTCGACGCCTTCGCGTAGTTCGAACTCATCGTGCACAGGAGAGCGCAAAACCATGGATACCACCGTGCCCCAGACCTCTTCGTTATGAACGAAATGTTGGAGCGGCATGCGGAGGGTTACAGACCTGCTGCAGTGAGGGCGGATTGCAACGAATTAATCCATGCATTCGTGGTGTAAGTAGCGCCACCCACGCCTGCAATATTTGCAGAATTCTTTGCAGCGAGAGTCTGTTCAACTAACCACGGAATAGCTTGTTGACTAATCCATGCCGAACGATTATCACGATTGGGGTAACTGACTGCCTTGGCAGCCGTGACGACACCATTCGTCACGGTGATTTGTACCGAGACCGTGCCGAATCCGCCGGCGTTATAACCACGTCCGGTCACCGTGACATTCGAAGGCGCAGCTTTGGTAGGTGTGGAAGTGGGTGTGGGAGTGGAGGTGGGTGTGGATGCGGGCGCTTGCGTAGGCGTTGTGGCCGGCGCAGTTGTTGCCGCACTTCCAGAAGTAGATGATGTCGCGCCACTCTTCGGTTTCTTCGTTGCACTGCTCTTGGGAGTACTAGTGGGGGTTGATGTAGGAGTGGGAGTCGCAGCCGGTGCAGAGGTAGCCGGATCCGTAGGCGCTGAGGTTTCTGCCGGAGTTTGAGTGGTAGCGGGTGCACCGGAGTCGATCGTGGCGCCACCACCAGCGGGAGAGACGCCGCCGGAGGCACTAGATAGTTGTGCAGGCGTGTAAGAGAGCACTGCTGCAACACCCGCCACAGTACCGCCGGCGATTAAGAGGGCCTTTTTCATCTCTTCTCCTTATTCCCCATGGAAGGCAAATGCCTCGTCGTGGAAACGATCACTTGGAACGCCCAAAGCTTCGACTGTATGGCGTACTCGATGAACTAGAGCTTCGGGCCCACAGACAAACACATCACAGAGGGCAATATGAGGTACAACGGAAGCGATGTGTGCCGGTGTCAAAGGAAATTGTGCGCGCGGACCAATCATGTAATGAATACGAGCGTTCAATTGTTGCGCCAAGAAATTGAGTTCTTTATGCAGAACTACATCATCTTCTCTTGACGCGCGGTAAATAACATCGATGGAAGCCCCCTTGGGGAACTCCTCCATCAAAGCGCGAAGTGGCGTGATACCTACTCCGCCGCCTACCAGCAGCACATGCTTCCCGGCGGCCCGATTCGCAGTAAAGATTCCATAAGGACCTTCTGCTAGCACGCGGGTTCCGGGCTTGAGGTGTGCCAGTGAGCGCGAATGGTCGCCTAAATCCTTGACCGTGATGCGTAATAATTTTGAATGTGGCGCTGCCGAGAGGGAATAGGGATGTGATTGCCACCAATCATTCCTAGTCAGGAAGCGCCAACCAAAG
>RGER01000332.1 GCA_009917815.1 Actinomycetota bacterium | reverse complement strand
GAGGGAGCAAGGGAGCGATTTTGGGTGCGATTTGGCCCTGTATGAATCGTATCGATGAGCTTAAAACCATATCCCACAACCTGCTCAAATGAGTAATCTATCAGTGCGATTTCGTCTACCTTGTATGTAGACCGGGCCAAAAGGTAGCGATTATCCGAAAGCATGCGAGTGTACGTCGCCTCCGTATTCCAATTATCCACAACCCGACCTGCCGGAGCGTAATCAGCGTAGGTGTAGGCCCCGGTTAGTGTCGCAGCCTGAAGGGCAGTCACCCGCGCGATCGTGCCGTTTACTTGAATCATTTTCTGCCGACCAGATAGGCCCAGCGAACTGCCTTCCAGCTTGAGGGCCGGGGGTGCTCCGGGCACCTGCCCCTGCTTAAACGCAGCAGAGCTGTAGGAACCATTTACGGAAATCGATCGTTTCCACACTACCCTATCTTTGGCTGCCTTAGGAATGGCTCCAAGGGCACCATTGGGAGCTGCAGCTAACTGCGGCGAGGACACAGAAACAGGGGGGGTCGTGCGGCTGCTTGTCGCCGCAGGCACGACGGCAGAAGCGTCTACCACAATAGAACCGAGTAATTCTGCCTCAATGAACAACTTGCCGGAATCCTCTTTCCGAATGAAGCCCAAAATTTTTGATCCATTCTTGAGCTCTATAACACGTGGTTCTGCCGCTCTTGCCAACGGCAACGAGAAAAGAAATGAAAGTAGAAACACGGGAGTTGACGCGCGCATCCTACGAGTGCGAACAACTCTTCTTCGGAGAGCAACCTCAAAAACAGGGCTCTTCGTAGATTCTTATGGGTGAAGTTGGAGCTTTCCGCAGTGGAACAATATAGCGACGCGGTAGTTTTCGAAGGAGCGGAAGCCGCGGGCGCAGGACTTGATCATCTGGATCTTGGAGTTGAAGCCCTCGGTGACGGCGTTGGTCACGCGGTGAGTGACGTAGTTGAGCAACCCCTGGAGATGGTCGTGCAGCATGACCGCGACTTTGGTGATCGGCCGCAGGGCGCTTCCCTTGGCTTTTTTCAGCCACTTGGAGAAGAACGCGCGGGCGGCGGTCTTGGAGGTAAACTGCCAGAAGCTTTGGAAGGTTTCGCGCAGCCTCCATGCCTTGGTCAAATTGAGGTCCTTGCGGCGCAGTTCCTCGAAGCACTGCTTTTCCTCGGCCTTCGAGTCAGCCGGGTTCTTCAGAAAGAGGTACTTGCGGCCGGTCAACCATTCCCGTGAGGAGTCGGACAACTCGGCTCGCTCCTCCTTGCGGACCTTTTCCACGCGCTCGTTGAGATGCTTCATGACATGAAAGCGGTCATGGACCAGATCGGCCTGCGGGACTGTCACCGTGGCGGCGCCCATGAAGGCCGGCCACATGTCGAGCGCGACCACCTTGATCCTCGCCAGCTGCTCCTGCGGCAGAGCGTGCAGCGCCTGTTGCGCCGAAGTCTGGGTGCGGTGTTCGACCACCTCCAGCACGCGACGGTGGTCCAAATCGGAC
>RGER01000331.1 GCA_009917815.1 Actinomycetota bacterium | reverse complement strand
ACGTGAATAGCGAATAGCGTGACGATTCGCGTCCGTAGCAGATACGGTGAATTGCCAGAGTGGCAAACCGAAGCGACGGGATAACTCCTCGGAAACTATCAGAGCATCTTCAGTGGGCAGCATCGCAGTCATGCCACGGTCGAGCTGCAACTTAATTGCCGCGGTGGTTGCTTTGGGCGAATGCCCCGTCATCGAACCCGTATCACCTAAACAGAAATCAACGTATTCAAGGCCATCAACGTCGGTGAAGCGTGCACCTTGCGCACTTTGCACAAAGAGCGGAAAGTCTCCGGGCCATTTGGTCATCCACGACATCGGAACGCCACCTGGCATGGAATTTTTAGCCGCAAGAGAGAGTTGCCCACTCTTGGGGTGCAATTCACGGAAGCGCTGTTGCTCGCGCTTTGTCAGGAGTGCGAGCTTTCCCCGATCGATTTCCATGTAACTACCTTACTGAGGCAGACCAGTCTTAAGAATGTCTCGCCATAATGCGATGGCCACGAAGATTGCCACTACGCCTGAGATGAAGAGCGGGAGATTTCCGAATTCGCCCCACGAAAGCCCTGCCCAGATCCCAGCGATCAAAATGGCACCACCACTGACTCCTTGGAAGAGCCCTTGGGCGCTGCCTTGTCGATCATTGGGCGCGATCTTGGCCACCCATGACTTGCCGACTGCATCGTTACACGCGGCAAAGCCACCGTAGACCAGCAGAAGCACTATCGAGAGACCCTTGGAATCAGTGAGGGAGAGTCCGATATACGCGAGTGCGAAGGCAACGAGCCCACCAGCAAAGATGCGATGTTTCGGTATGCGATCAGTGAGCGCACCTAAAGGATAAGCGAGCAGAGCGTATGAGAGATTGAAAAGCGCATAGAGCGCAACCACTGCAAAAGTAGAGAATCCGATTTGAAACAGGTGGAGCAAAATGAGTGCATCTGGAAAATTCACTAACCCGAAGAGGCCCATCAATAGCACTAAGCGTTTTAACTCAGCGGGTAACGCACCTGATGCCGCAGAGTTTGCTTTACGTTTCGGCGGTTCACTCTCTCGCACAAACTTGATGAAGAAGATAGAGAGCGCTGCCGGGATTAATGCGATCCATAGAGCCAGTCGAAGTGATCCATCTGCAAAGTGAATAATTAGTAATCCAAGGAGTGGTCCAACTACCGCTCCTGCCGTGTCGGCAGCTCTATGAAAACCAATTGCCTTACCGCGATCTTCGACTGGCACATCCATGACTAAAAGTGCGTCTCGTGGAGCGCCGCGTATTCCTTTGCCAAGTCGATCTACGACGCGACCAAGTAGAGCGACTGGCCAGATAAATGCCAGCGCGACTAACAACTTTCCGATTCCTGCTAGGAGATAACCAAAGAAAATAATGGGCTTGCGCGCGCGACCATCGGAAATTCGGCCAGCAATCAATTTAGTAATTGCAGCAGCACCTTCGGCTAATCCTTCGACCACGCCAACGACAACTACGGGAGCACCAAGAGTTACT
>RGER01000034.1 GCA_009917815.1 Actinomycetota bacterium | reverse complement strand
CAATCCGCTCACAATGAATGGACCTGCATTTGAAGGAGCTGCAGTCGTAGTATCCCCGGCACTCCAGGTGACAGCGTCAGTACTCGTCTGAACTAAGTAGTATGAAATATTTCCACCACCGAGCGCTGCTGGTGGATCCCAAGTGAGCGAGAGTTTGCCGCTTGAGTCACTGCCCACCGAGTAATTGGGGGGGCCAACCATCAACGTTTGTGGTGCGGTAGCCAGCGCTCGAGGTGTGGCATTTGAACTGGCGGTACCCGTTTCGGCAGTTCCGACACCGTTAATACCAAGGACTCGGAAGATGTAGGACGTTCCGTTAGTGAGGGCACTGCTCGTGAATTGCGCATTCGTGCCGTTAGATCCAGTGTTAGCGAAGGCTACTGTCCACGTATCGCTCTGCGCTGTTCCCGGTGCGGCGTACTCAACCCGATATCCAACAATTGGATATCCATTGCTCGCCGGGGCATTCCAAGAGAGGCCAATGGTCTTATCGCTCACGCTCGTTATCGATGGGGCACTTGTCGGCGATGGCTTCCAACCCTTGCTAATAGCGGCGGTAGCAAAAGCTCCGCGACCATTCATCGTGACCGCCGCTACGCGAGCGTAGAACTTGCTGCCATCGGCTACGCCAGAGGTAAAGGTATAAGTGAATGCGGTGGCAGTGGTGGTTTCAACGCTGGACCATGTGATTCCGTTCGAACTCCACTGAAGGTCATAACTGATAGGCGTGGCTGTCACCGTTGTCGTATCAGGAGCGATCCAAGTCAGAGTCGTCTGGGTTGCACTCGACGGGGTGAGCGTCAAGTTCTTGGGAGCACCTGGCGCAACAAGCGGAGTAGCAATTGCACTCGCAGAAGCGTTTGAGTAGCCGGCGACGTTAAGGGCTTGAATGGTGAAGGTGTAGCTCACACCATTTGTGAGCCCCGATACTGTCGCGGCATTTGACGAAGAACCCACCATGACAGAAACGGAACTATCTGCACGCGCTGGGGAAATATTGATGCGGTAATCGCTAATGGGCGAACCATTAGAAGATGGAGTTGTCCAAGAAAGCAAGGCTGAAGAATCTTGGGCTGCCGCTACGAGACTCGTCGGAGTGGAGGGAACGTTTGCCGGTGTTCCGAAGCCGATGAAGTACGTACCCGATGCACCACCGACAATCGCAGCGATCCGCACCAAGTAAGGGGTACCGTTCACCAATTCGTTCGGTGCGGCCGGGGCCAAAGTGTACGTAGTACCAGAAGGTGATGGAGAGGCGGTATTCCAGTTGCGGCCATCAGCGCTGTAGCCCACCTCGTAACCCGAGATGGTCACTCCCGGTGCCACCGTGGGTGCGTTCCAACTCAAGGCGAGCGCCTTATTGGATGGCGTGATGTAGTTGATTGAAGGAGCACCTGCACTACCGGCGGCCGTGACAGAGGCAATCTCTGAGTAATCGCCGGCGATCGGATTGCGAGCAGCCACGCGGAATTCGTAGGTCACACCGCCGTCGAGAGCCGTTGCCGAATAGTAGGTGCCGTTATTTCCGGTATCCCCCGTAGCCAAACTCCACGTCAACGTTCCTTGCACACGGCGTTGCACGATGTAACCAGTAATGCTCAAGCCGCCTGTATCGGAAGGTGAGCTCCACGTCAGCGTCGCTACACCGACGCCAGATGGAGTTGCCGTGAGACCACTTGGTCGACCTGGAGGACCGCTTGGGGTGGCTTGCTTTGTGACTCCAAGGCTCGTACCAATCGCATTGACCGAGGAAATACGCACGGAGACCGCGACACCATTTGTTAATCCACTAATCGTTACGGTGCGAGTATCGCTGGCGCCTAAGGTCGCAACCGTAGTCCAACTAGCACCAAAGTCCGTTGACGCTTCGGCAATATATCCAGTCAGCGCTGAGCCACCATTACTACTTGGTGGTAGCCACGTTGCAACTACTTGACCCGAAGTCGGCGCGATCGTGAAAGTACCGATAGCAATCGGACCAGGAACACCGACCGGCGTCACCGAAACGGGTGTGCTATTCGTTGAATAGCCAGCGATTGTGTGTGACTGCACGATGAAGTTGACTGTTACGCCATTCGTAAGGCCACTCTTCGTGTATTCAGAGACTCCTGCAAGCACAGTCTGTGTTTCATACGCACCGCCGTAATTGATCAAGATGCGGTAGGTATCAATATCTGCACCACCCGTATTGGTAGGTGCAATCCAACTGACCTTCGCACTTCCATCGCTAGCAACTGCGCTAAAGGTAGGGGCATCGGCCGGAGCGAGCGGTGTTCCAGTCGCCACTGCACCCGCACCTACAACGTTGGCTGCGTTCTTGGCACTCACTCGCACGAAGATTGCGGAGCCGTTAGTAAGACCCGAAATCGTTACCGAAGTTGCAGTGGCGCTGGCGCGTGAAAGATTGGCGGGATCAACAGCAGTCCAGGTTGAACCATCTCCGCTGGTTTCAATGACGTAGCCCGAAAGCGAAACGCCACCCGTCGAACTTGGGGCAGCAAAGGTGAGTAGAAGCGATTGATTACGCGATGAGACCGTGAGCCCGGTGGGCGACCCTGGGGCGGTTGCAGGAATGACAACGCCAGATGAGGAACTTGCCACGGACGTTCCAAATCCAGAGACTGCCTGCACAGTGAAGGTATACGGAGTGCCGTTCGTCAAACCACTAAAGGTATAACTCGTGGCCGTCGATCCTGTGTTGAGCGCGCTTCCTGATGATGGCGTAATGATGTAAGCAGTCAATGGCGCGCCACCCGTATTAGCCGGTGCCGTCCAAGAAATGATGGCATTGCCGGCTCCAGGCAAGGCAGTCACTCCAGTGGGTGCATCTGGCCGACTACCCGGCGTGCCCGTGGTGACTGCGCTTCCTTGCGTCTCGCGTGCCGCATTCAATGTTGTAACGGTAAATACGTAATCGAGTCCATTTGTGAGAAGCGGAATCTCGACAGTTTGCGAACTTCCAGCAGTGGCCGCGCTCACTTCAAGTCCATCGGTTCCATCGGAAGAGCTCCATACAACGTCGTAGAAGGAAGCCCCCGCTACCGATGTGAAGGTCAGCGTTACTTGTGAGTCTGCTGCGGTCGCACTGAGACCAGAGACCGAGGAGGAGCTCGCCGCCGGCGTGAAGGCTGGTGATGCCGCCGAGAAAGCACCCGCAGTTGAACGCGCAGTTACTGCCTTGATCTTTGCGGTGTAGCTCTTGCCGTTCGTCAAACCTGTGAGGACGAGCGAGGTATTTGCATTCCCAGTGGAGACGGTAATTGTTTCTCCCGTAGACGCGGTGGCCACAATCGTGTACGAAGAAACTGCAGATCCGCCATTATCGCTTGGTGCAGACCACCGTAGGGCAACGCTCCCATTTGACGGCGTGGTATCTACCCACGTAGGTGCATTGGGTGCGCCCGCTGGAATGAAATTCTTCATGGCGTACGTACTCGAACCGGAAGCAGCATTTGCCGCGATGCGTGCGAGATATTGTTGACCATTGGTCAAGCCATTCAGAGTCACAGTGACATTTCCACTGAGCGGTTGTGCAAATGGTGAACCCAGCGCCCGATTCCACGTCATGCCATCCGTCGAGTACTCAACGCTGTATGAAGTGACCGTGGCACTATCGACAACACGGGGCCACACGAAGACGGCTTGTTGACTCGAAGTTGTGGGATCCGTGAGTACCGGTGCTGCTGGTAATCCCTGTGGCGTGGCAGTAATCGTATTTGATCGCGTACCAGCAGCTGTCGTATAGGCGTAGACCTGAAGCGCATAACTTGTGTAAGCCGTTAAGCCGGAAAGTGAGTAGGAAGTGTCCGTGCTGCCAGTTTTAGCTGTGCGCGTCACTCCACCGGCCGTGTATTCAATCCAATACTCCGATATACCTGTTCCACCCGAGTTCGTTGGTGCGTTCCAGGAGAGATTTAATGTGCCAGCGACATCAGGAGTTGCAGTGAAGCCTGAAGGTGCATCGGCTTGCGACGCAGGAATGGCGGCGATGAGGCTAGGTGAACTCGAGAGGGCTGCAGCCGTCGTCGCGGTGACTCGGAAGTAGTAGAGCTGGCCATTTGTGAGCGCGGAGTAGGTGTAGTTGATTCCCGTTGTCGCCGCGCTTGGAGTTACCGTGCGAGTGACACCATTCGTCCACGTAACTCCATCGAGGCTGCGCTCCACTAAGTAGGAGGAGATAGTAGAACCACCGAGATTCGCCGGTTGATCCCACGTAAGTTGCACGCTCTGCGCACCGCCAATGGCAACCAAGTTCTGTACGGTGCTTGGAGCGGCGTACGGCGTCACCGTAAGGCCTGCGGATGGGTTGCCAGGGCCGGCGGAGGTGATAGCGCGGACCCGGAAGGAAATTGTCGTTCCATTTGTAAGACCAGAGACCACATAGGTTGTGGAGGCGCTATTGGTATTGCCCACAGCAGTACTCCACGAACCGAGAATGAGGCTCTGCTCGATCAAGTAACCGGTAATGGTTGCGCCACCACTGCTATTTGGCGCAGACCAAGTCAAAGTAGCCCGTGCATCTCCGCCCGTTGCGTTCATTAAGAGTGGTGCACCACTGAGCGCTGCTGGTGTTGCCGTTGCAGTCACATACGCGCCCCTGCCGGCAGTGCTTGTTGCCGAAACTCGGAAGTAATAAGAGACACCGTTAACAAGCCCATAATTTGTGAGGTGGCTCGTTGCAGTATCCGTATTGCCCATGAGCGCCCAATCAACATTGTTGATGGAGTACTCAACCGTGTATCCAGTAACCGTGACGCCAGGCGAAGGTGGCGCAGCGCCCCATGAAACGTCGATGACAGAATCGCCGGAAGTAGTAGAAATCGAGGCAGGGGCTGAAGGTGCGCCCAGAATTGAAACTGTTGCAGACTCACTCGGTGGCGTCGTGTAGAGCGAAGTAATTGAGCTCACTCGGAAGTAGTAGCGCGTTCCTGGGGTCAAGTCGGTTGCTGCATACGAACGACTCTGCGATCCCGTGTTATCGGTGAGGGAGATCCAGTTAATGCCATCTGTGCTTTGATCGATCTTGTATGCCTGCGTCAGTGAGCCGGCAGGATCGGCAGCGAGCGACCAAGTGAGATTTGCACTTCCCGCACCGCTGGCGGTGGCGACTAATCCGGTGGGGCCAGTGACGTTGGCTAATGGCTGCCCAGAGATCGTGGTGCCTGCGCTAATAAGAGGAGCGCCACTAGGCCCATATTGTGTGCGGACTCGGAAGAGATAATCGGTTCCGTTTACTAGGTTTGCCCCACCCGCACCGGCCGCGCCCACTACAACGCCGGTAGCCGAGCCGCCAGAGACGAGGAACGGTGTTGAAGGCGTCCAGGAGAGACCACCGTTAGTCGAGTAATCAACTAGGTACCCAAGAATCGGGTAAGAGGCGCTGACGACGGGCGCCCACGCGAGGGTGACTCGCTGGTTTCCGGGAGTTGACGCCAAGTTCAATGGTGGACCAGGACCTACGTTCGGCGTACCTGAGGTGATCCCGACCGGCCCGACAGTTAATCCGCTACCAAAGAGTGGCGATACCTGGAAGTAATAGATCGTGCCATTGCTCAATCCAGTGATCGTGTACGACGTCGAAGTATTTCCGGTATTTGCAGTCACCGGCGATGACGTAGCCAGCGCACCGGTACCAACAACGAGGGTGCCACTCGTACCCATATCAATCTTGTACCCATTCACAGTTTGACCACCAGTTGATGATGGTGGCTTCCACGAGAGCACCACGCTGCCATCACCCGCGGTAGCCGACAGGCCAGTAACGCCCGAGACAGGACCTGATTGCACCACTGCAGTCGAGATTGGATCAGGCCCGTATCCAAAAGCGTTTACGGTACGAATCTTAAATTTGTATGTTGCTCCTGGGGTAAGCGCGCTCTGCGTATACGTCAGCGTTGCGGCTGGAAGAAGAAGCGGAGTGCTCCATGTGCCGAGTGCATCTGCATAGGAGAACTCATAATTCGAAACTGGCACGCCACCGAGTAGCGCCGATGTGGGAGCCGTCCAAGTCAGCGTCACTGCCTTGTCGCCAGGCGTTGCCGCCAATGTAGCGACTGGACCAGGAAGCGCGAACGGCATGGCGTTGGCATACATAGGAGCGAAGGATGTTTCACCGTTCACGTTCTTCGCGATGACCTGGTACTCGTAGTTTGTACCGTTCGTCAGGCCGTAATGCGTGTACGAAGTAGCAGTGGAATTGGTATTAGCGATGAGATCGCTCCAACCGCTTCCTTGGGTGCGGTATTGAATCCGGTATCCCACAACTGGCGCACCACCAACGAAAGCTGGAGCATTCCACGTTAAGTCAATTTTGCCGTCGCCCGGAATTGCCCGGATCGGCCACGCTTGTGCAAGGAACGAGGCGCGATAGTGGCGGGAAATATCTGCGGCCGTGAGCGCCTTGGTGTAGAAAGCAACATCGGCGAGCGAACCTTGTGTCGAGTCGTTTGCCGTGCTCGTGAAACGTCCCGCGCCGATCCAGACATCGTTAGAGGTGGGAGGAAGGGTAGCAATCGGACACGAGGCATATGCAGCGAGCGTGTACGTGGTCGCGACGCCGCCCACTGTGGTGTAACAAAATGCTCCATCGGTGAACGGTGCAGAAACGTTGGCACCGTTCACGTAGAGAGCGAGCGAGGTAGCGCCTGAACTCGGAACACCTGAATAGGTGGCGACCACGTGATTCCACTGACCTGGATTGAGAACACTTCCCGTGTTGATTCTAGATTCTGGTCCCACATTGAAGTAGATGACGTTACTCGAACCCCAGAGTTGCCAACCTCGCGTGTTATTGTCCGTACCATTTTTTGCCATGATGTTGTACGAACCAGTAGGCGCCTTAGGTGTATAGACCCAGGCTTCAACGGAAAATGCCTTCGTAGCGTCGTAATAAGTATTGGAGGCAGCCGCAGGAGTAAGAGCCTCGCGATTTGCCTGTGTCGTTGAGGCCATTGCGACTCGTACTGTGGCTCCTTGGCCATCAAATCCCATCGCCTTATTTCCGGCAGTGGTGGGCGCATCAGTGAACTCCGGCTTGGGCCCTTGGCTCGCATCGCTGCGTCCAGGAATGACAGTGAGCGCTCCGTTGAGAGTCGCACCGCCGGTACCTGAGTTCACTGCAGTGGTCGCGGTACCGGTTTCGTTAAGACGGAGCCAGAGTACCGGTGCATCTGCATTGATTTCCGAAGCATATGCATCCGTCGTTAGTGAGCGAGCTAGCACACTCGAAGCCCAGTGCGAGTACACCCGGGAGTCAGTGAGCGCTGTTCGATAGAGAGCGACATCAGCGATCTTTCCAGCAAATCTTGTATAACCAGCGGTAGCAAAGACAGGATCGATGCTAAAAGTGGTCGATGTCGAAATGAGGGGCACGTTGTAATTTGCCAGCGTCAATGCAGTTGATGCTAAGAAGCGACCATTGGAGTACAGGCGCGAATTAGTGCCATCAAATGTGAAGACCAAGTGATACCAAGTAGCCGCCTTCATTACTCCGGCAACTGAAACAGCGGTAGTAACACCAGAAACGCCATCGTAGACAGCGCGAACTTGACCGGTTGCGTTGACGGCGAGTTCATAATTACGACCGGCGCCCTCATTACCTTTGCCGACAATGCGCATCCAGTTGAGCCCGCTTGGAAGAGCATCTACCCGCACCCACGTTTCCAATGTCCATGCAGAGAGTTGCGTATAGTCGTTTGAAGCAAGTGAAATCGCCCCTGCGCCGGTTGCAGTGCCAGCGACCGTAGCACTTCCTAATCCAATTGTTGAGGGGCTAGCGTTGGCGCCGCTCGCGGCACCAAATGCCACACCATTTCCAACGGTGCCATCCATGGTCGTTAATAACGAGGAAGAATTCTTCGCGGTCGTAACTGTGCTGGTATCACCAAGTCGCCACCAGAGCAGCGGGGAATCGGCTGCAACTGCGGTGGCATAAGGATCTGCGCCACTCACGGTTGCCGGAATTTGCGGACCATAAACAACTCCAGGAGCGATATTCGGAACGAACTTCACCTCTGCCCAAGCGCCACGGCCAGCGGAGTTATAGGCCGCGACTTGATAGAAGTAAGTGACGCCCGGGGTTGGATAGGTATCTCGATATCTCAGCTGAGTCGTCACGCCTAGATCCGTCGAGTAAGTCCCACCTTCAACCCGTCGCTGCACTACGTACCCGAGAATGACAGCGCCGCCATTGGAGACCGGTGCGGCCCAAGAGAGGGCTGCGCCACCATTTGACCACAACGCGAGCGTGGGGCTCGCAGGTGCGCTCGGAGTATTGACTGGGAATGCTGAAATAACGCCCGAGGATTGAGGAGTAGCAATCGAAGTGCTTGCATTCGTGATGGGGGTTACACGGTAGAAATAGAGATTTCCATTTTGCACCGATGTGTCATCGAAAGTTGTTGCTGATGAGCCTGTATTCGGCGTAACCACAGTGATCGTGCCAGAGAGCACTGAGTTAGGCGCATATCCAAGAGTGGAGGCTGTCGCACTACGCTCAATCTTGTAACCAACAATTGATAATCCGCCAGAGGTGCTCGGCGCGTTCCACGAGAGTGTGACCTTATTATTAGTTGCCACCGCAGAAATCGGAGTGAGCTCACCATAGAGCGAGGCTTGGTAGTGCTCGAAGAGATGATCCGGCGAGAGTGCAACATTGTTGTAGTAGGCAACTTCTGCAATCGCACCGCGGAATGGCAACATCGTTGTCGTAAACGGTTGATTTCCTACTGTAAATGGATCCGCCACGTTCACCGCCGTCGCAGCACCCGCGACAAGCGTTGAGGAAACGAGCTGGCCATTGATGTAGAGCAGGAGTGTAGTGCCGTTCCATGTATATGCGACGTGGTACCAACGTCCGGGTTGGATCGTTCCGGCCGCGGTATACACATAGTAATTGCCACTCATGATGGCGTAGAGAGTTCCGTCGCCAAAGAGAGTAAATCCGGTAGTTCGCGAAGTCGATTGGTTCATGAAGTCGCCCTTGCCAAGCAGCGAATACCATTTTCCGTTCACCAGAGATGCGGCATTGAACCAGAACTCCACTGTATGTGAATTAAATGTTGTGCCACTCGAGGCGCTTGCACCACGCACTGTTGCAGTATCTGGAAGCGAAATCATCGACTGCACTCCATTAAATCCGGCAGAGAGTGCAGAGGCCTGTGTCGGGCTAGGGGTTGCCGCGAATGCCACACCTGTGGTTGTGCTTGCAAAGTGATTCGTCGATGAATCGTAGGCCGAAGTTGCGGTGGCAGAATCGTTCAATCGCCACCAAAGGGTTGGTGAATCATTCTTAATCTGAGCAGCATACGGATCATCACCATTGAGCGCTGGCGCGGTGAACTTCTTACCCCAAACAGATGAGAGCCAATGCGACTGCACCCGATCCGGGGAAAGCGCGTTGGTGTAGATGGCCACATCAGAGATTTGACCGTTGAATCGATTTGAGCTCGAAGATAGGTCAAGTGCAAATACTCCAGCATTAGGGCCCGCTAATACCGGGGTGTCAATCATGACCGAAGCGAGGGCAGGCAAGCCGTTGATGTAGAGCTTTAAGACCGATCCATCAAAGGTAAATACCATGTGGTACCAGGTCTGCGGCACAATCGCGCCAGCGGCTGACTGTACGAAGTAATTCGTGCCTGCAGAGTTGTATATGGAGGCTTGCACGAATCCGGTTGAGTAAATCCAGGCGGAGAAATTGCGTGCACTTCCACCTGCTGGATCAGTACCTCGATACATAAGGTTGATCCAATTGCCCGAAGCAGGAAGCGCATTCAAACGGAACCATTGCTCAACTGTGAACGAACGAAGTGAGAGATAATCGGTCGAATCATTTGCCGAGTTGAAGTAGATCGAGCCGGGAGCTGGGGCGCTACCCGCAATAGTCGCGGCGTTCTGACCTGCGCTGGTGGGGCTCGCTAACTGTGCTCCACCTGAGCCGAGGGTTACACCGCTACCAATCACACCGTTGAGCGCACTTCCAGCGCTTCCAATATTGGTAACGCTTGACGCTCCGGAACTCAGGTTACCTAAGCGCCACCAGAGAAGCGGAGTATCGGCGCTGACGGCCACGCTATATGGATCCGAGCCGACAGCGCTGCTAGCAGAAGTTCCAGCTGGAGGGGCAAGTGGAGCGTACGGAGTGGCACTGACGTTTGCAGCATCACCCGATGTCAGCACACCGGAGGTCGAATAGTAGAGAGATGTCACTTTAAATGAGTACGCGCTTCCATTCGTTAACCCGGTAATCGAGGTCGAAAGCGTAGTCGGCGGCAAGTTACTACCCGCTTGGATCCAAGTGCGGCCGTCGATGCTTGATTCCACCTTGAAACCGGCAAGTGGCGCACCAACTTGAGCGGGAATCTTCCACGAGAGACCCACGGAATTCGGTCCAGCAAGCGCGTTCAAACCAGAGACTGCTAATGGTGGGTCCATTAATTGAATAGGTACTGACCGACTCGGCATACTCACGCCCGCGCTGTTGACTGCAACCACTCTGAGTGCGACACCGAATTGCAAGCTTGAACTGAGCGCTCCATCAATTGTGCTCGCTTGAATTGCCACCGGTACATCCACTGTTGCTGTAGTGGTATCCCCGGAGACTGTTAATAGGGTGTTCCAAGTAGAAGAGGCCGCATTTTGGTTCGATATTTCTATGCGATAGGCCGTAATCGGCTTGATGCCACTACCCGCAAGTCCCGTACTGACCGGCTGCCATGTGAGAGTGGCCTTGCGAGTAGCACGATCAAGGTTCACCGATGGTGTCGCTTCAATATCCGCGATCCCGCCTGCCGTCCAATGTGCCGCGACATTAGTAGCTGTAAGTGCAGTGGTGTACAAGGCAACATCAGAGAAGAGCCAGTTGTAAGGATAATTTCCCCCATTGAGCACACCTGCTTGCACGCCGACGCGAACAGGAGCAGTTACTGAATTCGTAACGGCGTTTACGGGGCGTGGAGCAATTGCGGAGACGACTCCATTGATGTAAGCAGTTATCGTGAAGGAATCGACCACGATGACGATGTGATTCCACACGCCGCGACGTAATGAACCATTAGCAGTCGCGAGAGGATAGTAGCCAAGTTGAACGGTGCCATTTACCGTGATTGCATTCTGGAGTTGGAATTGTAAGTTTTCACGATCTCCATTCGCGAAGAGAATAAATTCTCCGGTGGTATCTGTGTTACTCACCGTCTTAGAAAGGATTGGTACGTTGTAGTTATACCCCGTGGCAGATGCAGCTGGCATATTGAGCCAAAGCTCTGCAGACCAATTGCCTGTTAAGTTGATATTGCCCGTGGTAGCGCTATTAGAAGTAATCCCCGAAGCAGTACCAGCTGACGAAGAACCAGAGAATTTCGCCGCAATACGGCCACCTGCGCCAGCTTGATTAAGTAGCAGGTAAGCATTGTTCGTGCCTGCATATGTGCCATTAAATGTAGAGCCTCCAGAACCAGAGTTCACTGCGGTAGTGCTTGCAGTTACTGTCTCCCCCACCTTCCAATAAATCACAGGGGTGGGATTTGTGAGCGCGGCCGCATAAGACGAATTCGCACCACTCGGAGCAGGACCGATAGGCGCCGCCGGAAGAGTGCCGAGTGCTACGCGCGCATCGCCGCCGTAATACTTCACCCCAGCTACCGTGGCATAAGCGCGTACGCGCACCGTGTAATTGGTACTCGATGAGAGCCCCGTGAGTGCGTAGGTACTCGCGCTTGATGAAAGCCCTGTCACCACGGTGGTCCAATCACTGCTTGTTGGTGAAGCAGCAGTGGTGGTCTCCACTTCAACGCCCGTGATAGTGCCCGCAGGAAGTGCCCATGTCAAAGTTGCAGACGATGAGGTAATGGCGCTGGTGGAGAGCGAGGTCACCGGAGCTAAGCCGGTGCCACCTACCGCGAGCGTCGCCGCTACGGTCGGATACCCGTAGGCTCCGGCTCCCTTGAGGTTGGTGGCCAATACTCGAACCCAATACTTACCAACGGTAGTTAACCCATAGATCGTGTACGGCGAAGTAAGCGCACTTGTCGAAGCGACCGTATAACCAGAGGTCGGCGCCGTGCTCGAAGCATTCTGATAGTACTCAACTTGATAAGAGAGCGGCGTTAAACCGTTATCAAGGGGGGCGCTCCACGAAACTACGAGCGAGCCATCGCTTGCTCCAGGCACTACAGCTACGTTGAGTGGAGCACCGAGCACAACACCGGGAACGATGGCGCCCAGCGTCGACCATTGTCCATTACCGATGGAGTTAACCGCGCGTATCCGAACACTGTAAGTAGCGCCATTTGCGATTGACACACTTGAAGAGTTTTGGAATACGTAAGAGGTCGTTCCATTGGGAACGGTAATCGGGGACGAAGGTAACCACGTCGCACCACCATCGCTGGAGTATTGAATGTCGTATCGACCAATGACAACTCCGCTAGGTAGCGGTGGCGATACCCATTGGAAAGTAAATGTCTTATCACCAATCGAAGAGGCGCTGAGATTGACGGGCGCAGGAGGAACATCGCCTGGGACTGCAAAGATTGTTGAATATGTTCCAATTCCAATAGCGCTCACTGCTGCAATGCGGAATTGGTATGAAGTACCGTTATTAAGACCCGTGATCGGGAACCCGCTGCTATCAGGAAGCGCAGCATTTGTAGCATAGACAACTGAGGTCGGCGAAAGTTGTTCAATCTGATATCCGGTGATGGGCATACCGCCGGAGTCAGCAGGTGGCAGCCAATTCAAAGTCGCGCGACCATCTCCCACGCTAGCTTGGAAATTCACGATTGATGCTGGAACCTTTGCGGGAATCACAGTGGTGGCCGATGCGATGCCAGTACCGATTTGCGTCACGGCAGAGACTCGGAAGTTAACTTGCACACCATTGGTCAGACCTCCGATGGTAACTGATGTGCCAGTAATAATTTGCGAGAGTGGTGTCCAGGTCGATCCGATCTGCTGCTCCACTAAATAGCGAATGATCGAATAACCGCCAGCGTCAGCAGGTGCGCTCCACGAGAGCGTCGCCTGACCATCTCCTGGTACAACAGCAAGAGTCATAGGTGCTGACGGCAAACGCCCTGGAACTACTGGATACGGGGCGGAGCTCACGGTGGAGCTACTTCCGACTGCGTTAACTGCATAGATCTGGAAGTAGTAGCTCGTTCCATTCACCAAGCCAGGAACAACAAGTGAAGTCTGCGAGGAGGGGAGCTTGCCATTGCTTGTTCCTGGGGCAACAGTCCAACCCGGGAATGGATTCCCGGTGACGTAGTAGGAGTAATCCAAGCCGCCAGTTAAGAGAGGCGCTGCCCAGGTCAGTGTTACCTGTCCATCTCCTGGGGTGGCGATAAAGGAGCGAGGAATACCCGGAGCGCTTTGAGGGCGAGAGGTGATTTGCGCGTAAGCACCATAGGTGGTGAGCACTATGCCGCCGGGAGTGAGCAAGTTAAATGGTGAGGTCACTCCATAAACCCTGAAGGTGTAAATCGTTCCGTTCGTGAGCCCATTCGCAGTATACGAAGTAGAGGTTGATTGGGTATTGCCTGTCAATGTAACAAAATCAGCATCAGTGCAAGTGACGAGAGAACAAGCATCAATTCGGTAGCCCTCCACCGGGAATGCGGCGGGCGCGGTGGGCGCGACCCAAGTGAGTGCCACAGATCCACTTGTGGGGGCAGCAGTAA